>NZ_BAGH01000120.1 GCF_000308715.1 Nocardia tenerifensis NBRC 101015 | reverse complement strand
CCATCGCGCCGCCCGCCCGCGCGAGGCTGCGGCCGCCGAGCACGGTCCAGGTGGCCAGCGCGGTCATCGGCAGACCGCGCACCTTCAGGCCGAGCCCGACCACCCCGCCTACCAGCAGCACCTCGTGCAGAACGCCCGCGCTACGCCGATCGGCATACGTCACCGATTCGAGTGCGCTTGCCGCCGAACCGAATCCGGCCACCGGATGCCATCGCCGCGGGTCGCCGAAGACCCGGTCCAGCACGAATCCGAGCACCAGTCCCGCCGCGGTCGACCGCCCCTTCTGCACCCCTGGAGCCTATCCGGCCCGCCGTCTCGCTGCTTCTCGCTCTGGATGACTTCACGACGAGCCGATAAGCGTGCGACTGTTGCAGGCCTTCGAGACGCGGCGCTCGGCTGGCTCGTCCCGGACCTGCCCGCACCTGGCTCGCGGCAACTACGGCTCGTACAGCACCCGGTACAGCTCCAGCCAGCGAACCAGTGACGCAGACCTCTCCGAGGGTTACGCGTGTCGAGAGCCCTCGGCGTGTCACACTCTCACCCGCTGCGTCGTCTTCCCGGTGACGCATTCACAACGCACGCCCAACGGGTGCGCAACGACCGAACGGCGAACAGCAGTGACATCCGAACAGCCCACTCCTGAACCCATCGACCAGGCCGAACTGGCCCGTCGGTTCGAGGAGCACCGGCCGTACCTGCGCAGGCTCGCCTACAGCACGCTCGGCAGCCTCACCGACGCCGACGACGTGGTCCAAGAGGCGTGGCTGCGATTGCAGCGCCAGCACGAGGCCGGCACCGCGGACCAGATCGACAATCTGCGCGCCTGGCTCAGCACCGTCACCGGCCGCCTCGCGCTCGACCAGCTCGGGTCGGCCCGTGCCCGCCGCGAGCAGTACGTCGGCGAGTGGCTGCCGGAGCCGGAGGTCACCAGCTGGGACGACCCGGCGGACCGGATCACCCAGGACGAGCGGGTCACCACGGCGCTACTCGTTGTCCTCGAATCACTCTCGCCCGCCGAGCGCACCGCGTTCGTGCTGCAGGACGTGTTCGGCATGTCCGGCCCCGAGGTCGCCGAGGTCGTCGGCCGCACCCCCGCGGCCGTGCGGCAACTCGCCTCCCGCGCCCGCAAGCGCGTCGAGGACGGCACGCCCCGCTTCCCCGCCTCGCCCGACGAGCAGGAGAAGGTCGTCTCCGCCTTCGCCGTCGCGTGGCGCTCCGGCGATCTCAGCGCGCTGCTCGGCGTGCTCGACGCCAACGTCAGCCTGACCGCCGACGGCGGCGGCAAGGTCCCCGCCATCCGCAAGCCCGTGCACGGCGCCGAACTCATCGCCAAGATGCTGCTCGGCTGGTACCACGCACCGTCCGCCGCCGGCGGCTGGGGCCGCGCCGTCCTCGTCAACGGCGCCCCCGGCTTGGTCGTCTTCGACGGCACGCACATCGGCGTCTTCGCCTTCGTCATCGACAACGACCGCATCGTCGCCATCAACGTAGTCCGCAACCCCGACAAACTCCACGACCTCCCCACCACCGGCAAACCCGACTGGTACCTAGGCGCCGCCCCCGCCGAAGAGGAATAACCCCCAAATCCCGCACTCCTTCTCAGGATCCGCACCCTCTCCAGGGCCCCAAAGCCAGTGCGGACCCCGAGAAAGAGTGCGGCCGGCTCCACCGGTCATCGAAGGCAAGCGCGTTTTATGGGCGAGCACTGCCCCGGGACTTCCTCGATATCGACGCCGCGATCACCAGTGCAACTACAGCCGCGAGCGATTACTGGAGCTCGCCGACAACGGATTCGACCCTCGCATGGAGGGTCCATCCGCCCAAACAGGCTGAACTGCCGAAAGTGCGCGTCGTCGCACGTTGCGTGTCGGACGCCGACGGTAAGCTGACCAGAGCGACAACATCCTGAGAAGGGAGGGAAGATGCCGGAACCGACACGCGGACAGTCGCGGTACCACAAGCCTGTCGCGGTGCCCGAGGATCTGCACCTGCTCACCGGCCCGACCAGCGGCGTCGTCAACCTCCCTACGCATCTCGACTGGTCCGGCCACGCCGAGTACGACCTGGATCGCCCAGGAAGAATCGTCGACCTCTACCGCACCGTGATCAACGAGGCAGCCACCCCCACCGACCTGTACTCCTATCTCAACGAGGCCGTCCTCAAACGACTCTGGTCCTACATCTGGCTGCCCCAGCAGATCAAACGCGCCTGGGAAAACCGATTCCCCGAACTCGCCCAACTCAGCCGACTGGCCTCGGCCTAGGCACCCAGTGGAACCACGCCATCGCAGGCTGGCAGAGATCGCACTCGCGGTGGCCGGCGACCAGGGATTCGCCCTCGCCGGCGGCTACGCCATTCGCGCCCACGGTATGGGAAACCGCCCCAGCGGCGACGTCGACCTGTTCACCGACTGGCACCGTCGAGCACATTTCCCCGACGCGGTCACGGCCGTCATCACCGCCCTCGAACAACATGGATACGTCGTCACCACCGCGATGAGCGGCGAAACGTTCGCACGTCTGCTGGTCTCCTCGCCCACCGAACCCGACACCGCCCCAGACAAATTGGAACTGTCAGCCGACTGGCGAGCACACCCACCCGTCCTGCTCGACATCGGCCCCGTCCTCCACCCCGATGACGCCGTCGCCAACAAGATGTCTGCACTCTACGGGCGAGCACTGCCTCGCGACTTCCTCGATATCGACGCGGCGATCATTAGTGGCAACTACAGCCGCGAGCGGCTACTGGAACTCGCCGAGAACGCGGACAGCGGCTTCGATCCTCGCATGTTCGCTGACGCGCTCGGCGCACTGAACCAGATCACGGACGACGCATTCGCGGAGTACTCGGTCCCGCTCGATCTCGTCACGAGCATGCGGCGACGATTCGCTGACTGGCGACGGGAACTCCAGGCTCGGTAGGAACTTCGACGAGCACCGGCGAAGAGGAGTAATCCCCGAATCCCGCACTCGCACTAGGGATCCGCACCCTCTCCGAGCACCTAGAGCCAGTGCCGATCCCGAGAAAAGGTGCGGCCCGTCCCGCGATCAACGAAGGCCGCCCTCGATCAACGAAGCCATGCCCACGATCAACGAAGCCAGGCCCGAAGTCCAGCCTGGGTGGTCCGTATTCCTGCATGAGCTCTGCGCAACTCGACGGCCGAACAGAGACGCACCTCCACGAAACTGCCTGCGATCACCCCACCACACCCACCGGCGCAGGCGTCGTATAACCGTGCGCCGTCGCAACCTCCACCGACAGCAGATGCCCCGCGTCGGCGGTCAGCCCGTGGGCCAGATCGTGGTGGTTGGCGCAGGCTTCTTTCCAGCCGAGGTCGGCGATGGCGCGGACGTAGGGGAGGGTGGCGTTGGTGAGGGCGAGGGTGGCGGTGTGGGGGACGGCGCCCGGCATGTTCGCTACACAGTAGAACAGCGAATTGTGTACGGGGAAGGTGGGATTCGCGTGGGTGGTGGGGTGGGAGCCGGCGAAGCATCCGCCCTGGTCGATGGCGATGTCGACGAGGACCGAGCCGGGGCGCATCTCGGCGACGAGTTCGTCGGGGACGAGTTCGGGCGCCCGCGCACCGGGCACTAGCACTGAACCGATGACCAGGTCGGCGGCGGACACGGCGCGCTGGATCTCCGCGACATTGGAGGCGACGGTGGCGATCCGCCCGTCGAACCGCGCGTCGAGATCGCGCAGCCGCGGCAGATTGGTGTCCAGCACGGTGACTCGCGCACCCATCCCGGCCGCCACCGAGGCTGCGTTGGATCCCGCGACACCCCCGCCGAGCACCACCACATCCGCCGGCCGTACCCCGGGCACGCCCCCGAGCAGCATGCCCGCACCGCCGAGCGGCGCCATCAGATGGTAGGCCCCGACCTGCCCGCCGAGCTTGCCCGCGACCTCGCTCATCGGCGCGAGCAACGGCAGCGAACCGTCGGCGGCGCGCACGATTTCGTAGGCGATGGCGGTGATTCCGGAGCGCACGACGGCGTCGGTGCATTCGCGGGACGCGGCCAGGTGCAGATAGGTGAACAGCACCTGGCCGCTCCGCATCCTCAGATATTCGGGCTCGATCGGCTCCTTGACCTTCAGAATCAGGTCGGCTTCCCAGACCTCGTCGACGGACGCCGCCCGAGCCCCGGTCGCCACGTAGTCGGCGTCGGCGAATCCCGACCCCACGCCCGCCCCGGTCTCGATCAGCACGTCGTGACCGTGCGCGGTCAACTCCCCGGCCCCGGCCGGCGTGAGGGCAACCCGGAACTCCTGCTCCTTGACCTCGCGTGGCACTCCGATCTTCATACCGACATCGTGGACCCCGCGCGCGGCCCGCGCCACGAGCGACGCGCGAGGATCACGAAACCGCCTGATCACCGGCCCTTTCCAGCAGAATCCCCAGCTGCAGGCCGCGTCCGGTCAGACAGTGATCTCGGTGCCGAGCGGCGGAATCAGCAGCTGCTTCTCCCGCCCGGCGTAGTGGAACAGCAGCCTCAGCCGCTCCAGGGTCTCGCTGAAATGCACCCACCCCTCGCCGTGCACGGGCACGATCAGCGCGTCGCCGAGCACCTCGGCCGCGAGCACCGCGGTGCGCGCGTTCAGCGTGAGGTCGATGTCGCCGAAGCGGCCGATGTTCGCCGCGCCGACGAACAGCACGGCGACGTCGATCCGGCCGATCCGTTCGACGATCTTCTCCACCCGATCGACCGACGCGTTGTCACCCGAGACGTACACCGTCGGCTGACCGTCGGCCTGCAGCACGAATCCGGTGACGATCCCGGTCTGCGGTTCGCACCCCTCCGGCCCGTGCAGCGCGGGCACGCCGGTGATCGTGACGTCGCCGATCGTCACGGACTCCCAATTCTCCAGTCCCCGAACGCCATTGATGCGCTCCGCGGCGCCGGGCGTGGACAGCACCGTGCCCGCCGTCTTCAGGAATTCGCGTCCGGAGTTGTCCAGGTTGTCGGCGTGCTCGTCGTGCGAGAGCAGGACCACGTCGACCGCGCCGACCTGATCGACCGGTACTGCGGGACCGGTGAGCTTGTGCAGAGTGACCGGGCCGGGGTAGTCCCCGGGCTCATCGAAGGTGGGGTCGGTCAGGAAGGTGAGGCCCGCGTAGCGGAGGCGAACCGTCGGTCCGCCGATGTGCAGAACGTCGAGCTGGTTGGTGTGTTCGATGGTGTCGGTCATGCCGTTGAGCTTGTCAGTGAGGGCAAGCCGCCCAACAGTGGCCCGCGAGCCTGCTTCCGCTAAAATCGGGCCATGCATACCGTGGCCGTCCTCGCCTATGACGACATCAGCCCGTTCCATCTGTCCGTGCCGAGCCTGGTGTTCGGTCGCGTCGGCATCGGCGGAAAGGCGCCCTATCGGGTGGACGTGTGCGCCGAGCGTCCCGGAAGCCTGCGCACCCCAGCGGGTTTCGACATCGAGGTGCGCCACGGCCTGGACCGGTTCGTCCGCGCGGACACCGTCGTCATCCCCAGCTGGGAGCGCGATATGCCGCTGTCGCCCGAGTTGCGCACCGCCCTGCATCAGGCGCACACCGCGGGCGCGCGGATCGTCGGCCTGTGCCTGGGCTCGTGGGCGATCGCGGTCAGCGGGCTGGTCGACGGCCGAGAGGTGACCACGCACTGGGCGGGCGCCGCCGCGCTGGCCCGCGCCTGCCCCGAGGTCCGGGTCCGCGCCGACACCCTGTGGTCGGACCTGGGCGACGTGATCACCTCCGCGGGCGTGGCCGCCGCCCTCGACTGCTGCCTGCACCTGGTCCGCAACGACCTCGGCAGCCGGGCGGCGACCGAGCTGGCCAGGGAGCTGGTCACCGCGCCGCACCGCAGCGGCTCACAGGCCCAGTACATCCCGGTCGCCGTCCCCGACGCCAGCGACGACGACCCGATCGAGCGCGCGATGGTCTGGGCGCGAACACATCTCGACCAGCCGATCGACCTGGACGGCTGGGCGCGGGTGGCCCTCATGTCGCGCCGCACCTTCACCCGCCGCTTCCGCGACCGCACCGGAAACAGCCCGCAGCAGTGGCTGCTGCACCAGCGCGCCGACCGCGCCAGGCTGCTGCTGGAGACCACCGACGACACCATGGAGCGCATCGCCGCCGACACCGGTTTCGGCACCGCGGTCAGCCTGCGCCACCACTTCCACCGCATCCTCGGCACCAGCCCGGCCGCCCACCGTGCCCTGTTCCAGGACGCCCGGCCAGCCCCTGTCTCGGAGTCCGGCCGGATGCGTCCGGCGATCCAGCCACCGGAGGCGTCGGATCGGACTTGGACACAGGGGCTAAGTTCGTCCGCATGAGGATTCAGATCGGCGAGCACGCCCCGGAGATCGACGAGAGCGCGTGGGTCGCGCCCAACGCGACGGTGATCGGGCGCGTGCGGCTCGCGGCCGAGGTCAGCGTGTGGTACAGCGCGGTGCTGCGCGCCGACCTCGAGGCGATCAGCGTCGGCGAGCGGACGAATATCCAGGACGGCTGCGTGCTGCACGCCGATCCCGGCTTCCCGCTCACCGTCGGCAGCGGAGTCTCGGTGGGGCACAACGCGATCCTGCACGGCTGCACGGTCGGCGACGACGTGCTCGTCGGCATGGGCGCCACCGTGCTCAACGGCGCGGTGATCGGCGCGGGCAGCCTGATCGCGGCCAACGCGCTGATTCCGGAGGGCGCGCAGATTCCGCCGGGGTCGCTCGTCGCCGGGGTCCCCGGCAAGGTCCGACGCGAACTCAGCGAGGCCGAGCAGGACGGCATTCGACTGAATGGGGCTGTGTACCTACACAACACGGCGAATCACCGCACGGCAAAAGAGGTGTGAGACAGCGCACACTGATCAAGCGACCAATAGGAACCGCTGATAACATTTCTCAGCGTGCCCGGTGACCCGGGGTCTCCTGTCGAAACGGTAGTCGTGCGGCTTGTAGCGCAGTGGTAAACCCATGTTTGGGTCAATGGGTGCATAGCGTGGCAGGAGGTATCGGTGATGGGTTACGTGCAGTCGAGTATGCACCGGTCCACGGGCCGGATCAGTGTGGCCGATATCGCGGCCCAGCCGGGCGGCGTCGAGGCACTGCAGCGGCGGGTTCACGAATTACGTTCCAGCGGGGTGGATTTCGCCGCCAACGCGATCGAGCAGGAAATGGCGGCGCTGAACTTACCGCGTCAGTGATGATCGTCCACGGTCACCGCGCGTCAGTCGGCGGCGGTGACCGTGGCCAGTCCGGCCGTCGTGTGCTGATCCAGCACCATCAGCGCGGCCCGCACGCGTACCCGCTGCCAGTCGCCGTCGACCCGGCGCAGCCGCAGCGTGCCCTCGGTGCGATGGCGCGCCAACTCCCGCGACATGTCTTGCGCGACAGCCAGATCGTCCGGGTGGATCTCCGGCGGCGGCTGCCCGGGTAGGTCCTCCCAGGCGATGCCGGGCATGGGCGGCCCGATCCAGCGAATCAGTTGCAGCGAGCGCAGATTCACGATCGCGCGGTACTCCCCCGGCGCCGCCGACGCCTCCAGCAACTGGTACTCGAGGATCATCGGCGGCGGCGCGGCGGGCACCGCGGTGGCGGCGCCGATATCCTGCGTCACCCCGCGGAACAGCACCTCCCTGCGCCCGTTCGCGTCGACCTCGATGATGATCCGGCAGGCGAAATGCCCTGCGCGCAGGGCGTCGTCGTCGCGGCGGATGGTCCACACCGCCTGATGCTCGCTGCCCGGCGCGGAGTTCACCATCTTCGCCAGCGCCTCGCTCTCGTCTCGATTGGTGACCAACCGGGTGAACGCGCTCGCGATGGCCAGCTCCGCCTCCCGGTCCTCCGGCGCGACCCCGTACAGGTCGAGCAGGTCGACACTGCGCACCGACCGATTGGTGGTGAGGTTGAAGTACCACGCGCCCACAGCTTCTCGCGGCGGCGGCGCCTCGTCCACCGGACCGATCCACAACCGGACGGCGTGCGCCCGCTGCGGCGAGATGAGCAGCGGCTCGGCCCGCACCGTGCGGCGTCCGTCCGACGAGGACCGCGCGACCAGGGCGCGGGTCCGGCAGGCCTGCGCGAGCGCGGCTTCGGCATCCGCGAGGGAAAGCGGGTTACGCAGGATATTGCTCAGCGGCACAAACGATTTGGGGGCGGCGCCGAGGGCGATCACCTTGCCCGGCGCGCCCGAAAAGCACTCGACCAGGATCCATTTCGGCATCAGCGGCGCCCGATCGATCGCGCCCGATCGGTTGCCGCGGTGAGAAGTGTTCGACCAGTTGCCATTTCACCATTATCCGTTCCCGATCGCGCGTGTCAGGAACGAAATACCATGTCCAGCACCCGTTCGTGATAAGAGCCCGCGAACCTTGTGACCAGGTCCACAAGCAGGGCGTCCAGTCCGACGAGCACCTTGGCCTCGCCCCGCGCCGCCCCGCGCAGAATCGTCCTGGCCGCCGCGGCTGGGCTCGTGCGCGCGACGTGCCCCTCGAAGCGCCGCGCCACCGCCGCCGCGTCGATGCCGGGCGCCACCACCGCCGAGCGCGCGATCGAGGTGAGCACCCCGCCCGGATACACCGTGCTCACCCGTACCCGGCCGCCCGCGGCGCGCATATCCTGGCGCAGCGAGTCGGTGAACCCGCGCACCGCGAATTTCGCCGCGTTGTACGGCGCGTGCTGGGCCATACCCACCAGCCCGAACGCCGAGGACATGTTCACCACGTGCGCGCGCTCGGCGGTCATCAGGTGCGGGAGAAAGGCCTTGGTGCCGTTGACGACTCCCCAGAAGTCCACGTCCATCACGTGCTCGAAATCGCTGAACGGCGAGTCGGCGACCCCGCCGACGTGCAGGATGCCCGCGTTGTTGAACAGCGCCTCGACCCGTCCGTAATGGTCGAACGTCGCCGCGGCGTGGTCGAGCACCGCCGCCCGGTCGGTGACGTCGAGGGTGGTCGTCGTCGGTGCAGGTCCGAGGGCGGCGCAGCGGCGGCCGGTCTCGGCGACCGCGTCCGCGGACTTGTCCGACAGCGCGAGCAGCGCGCCGTCGCGGGCCAGCGCCACGGCGAGTTCGCGGCCGATGCCCGCTCCGGCGCCGGTGATCGCCACCACCCGGTCGGCGAAATATGCCACGGCTCAACCCTTTCCAGACCATGCGATATCCAAAATGGATATCCACAGAGGCTAACCATTCGATGCTGGACACGCGACCTGTGCGACATTCCGGCGATCCGGGGCCGGGCCACCGCCGTGCGGTGAAATAATGAAGGCCCATCACCCGCACCGTCGCGACGTTCCCGCCCGACCGGCGCTCGCGCGAATCGACTGGAGACCAGATGCCCACTGTCCCGCCCATGCTGCAGCGCATCCTGGACAAGCCCGTCGCCGACGGGGAGAAACTCCTGGAGAGCGCGCTCTCGGCCTTCCTGGACTTCGGCATCAAACGCACCAGCATGGGCGAGATCGCGCGCCGGGCCGGCATCAGCCCCGCCACCCTCTACCGCCGCTTCGAATCGAAGAACGAGCTGGTAGAGGCGGTGAGCGTGCGCGAGGCGCAGCGCTTCGTCGCCATGATCGACAAGCAGGTGCAGGCCGTCACCGGCACCGAGGACCAACTGGTGGAGATCTTCGTCGCGTTCATCACCGCCATCGCGAACAACGAACTGCTGCGTCGCCTGCTGCGCACCGAACCCGACCTCATCCTGCCGAGGTTGACCACCGAGGCCGGGCCGATCCTCGCCGTCGGGCGCGGCTACCTCGCCGAGAAGCTGCGTGAACTGCGGGACAGCGAGAACACCCACGAATTCGACGCCGAACTGGTCGCCGAAATCATGGCGCGGCTGGCCCTTTCGCTCGCGCTGACGCCCGACGGACCCATCCCCGTCGCCGATCGGGAGGCCGCCAGAGATTTCGCGCGGCGGACGTTGTTGCCCATGGTGACGTATGGGATTCGCTGAGCTGGCTCGTTGAAATAAGCAGCGCCTCAATCAGATTCGAACGCGGCGGCCACCCGCGCGTCGAGGTCTGCTCGTGCCGCCGCATCGGGGATCCGGCCGTCGACGAACTCCCCCGCCAGCTCGATGATGGACCCCGCCCGCGCCGACTCCGGATCCGGCAGCGGTAGACGCGACACGTACTGCGTGATCCACCGTCGCCTCCCCGAGTACAGCCGGTTACCGCACACCGCGTCGTAGAACCGCAGCCCCAGCGCCGAATTCGCCACGCCCATCAGCAGATACGCCAGCCGCTCGGCCGTTGCCGGACTCTCCGCCAGATCGGGCAGCGAAATCCAATAGCAGTCGCCGTTGACCACCGCCCCCGACCGATCGAGCGCGAACCGCGGCCGATCACTGATGTCCGGAAACACCACCTTCGGCGCACACCACAGATTCGGACGCTGCGGCACCCAGATCTCGAACCACTCACGCCCGCTCGGCCCGAGATAGTGACGAGCGGCGAGCGTGTCCTTGTGCGCATGCAGATACTCAGCGGCACAGGGGAATTCGGTGAGCTCGATCGGCGTCCGACTGGACTTGGTCACGTCGTAGGGGTAGAGCACCCTGGTGTCGCTCGCGCGAGCGACCCGCCACGGCTCGAGATCATGATGCGTGATCAACTCGAGCAGCAACTCCACCTCCGGCGCCGGCTCGACCTCGGACCACCGATCAGAGATAAAAACCCGATCCGCAGTCGTCTTGATCCCCACCCGAATCCGCCCCACCTCCCCGAACGTCCGCCAAGTCGCCGCCGCAATCCCACCCAGCCAAGAGTCCACCTCAGCATTCGACATACGCCACGCAGTGTCTGGTTCTGAAAGTCCCCGCCCCGTAGTCGATCCCGCAGCACGCCACTCGGCCCTCGGCTCCGCAGTGCTGCGCGCGGTCCTCGATTCGGCAACGTGCCCCGCGCCCGATGGTTCTCCTGTGCGCGCCATTGTGATCGGCTCACCGGCATCCCCCGCGTTCGCCGATTCGGGGGCGTGCTCTGCGGCGACCGGTTCCCCGGCACACCGCGAACCCGCCGACCCTGCGGTACGCCGAACGGCTCCCGACTCGGCGATGCGCCGCGCGCTCTCCGATTCGGCGGCATCCTGCGCTGTCCCCGACTCCGCAACACGTCGCTCGTACCTCGTCTCCGCGGTGCCGCGCTCGGTCCCCGATTCGGCAGCGTGCCCCGCGATCGATGGTTCTTCCGTGCGCGCCATGGTGACCGGCTCCGCACGTGCCCCGCGCTCGTCGGTCCTTCCGTGCGCGCCATGGTGACCGGCTCCGCAACGTGCCCCGCGCTCGTCGGTCCTTCCGTGCGCGCCATGGTGACCGGCTCCGCAACGTGCCCCGCGCTCGTCGGTCCTTCCGTGCGCGCCATGGTGACCGGCTCCGCAACGTGCCCTGCGGCGGCCGGTTCCCCGGCACGCCGCAAGCCGGCCGACTCCGTGCTACGCCGCACGGTCCCCAAATCGGCGGCGCGCCGGTCGGCCGGTGCGGACGTGTCGAGTGGCGCTTTCGGGGCGACAGGTGCTGCGGTTCCCTGGCTTTCCTGTCCGTGTCGCGGCCGGGCACCTCGGTCGTGCTGAATGGTGGGTCCCTCTTCCGAACGCGGTGCCGACCCGGTTACGAGGGTGCCGACTTGCACGGCGAAGGTGCGACCGTTGTGGGCGACCAGGGAACCGCGGGTAGCGACCAGTGCGTCGAAAAGCTCTGCCTCCGAGATGGATCTGTGCTCCGCGACCTCATAGGCGGACACATACCGGCACTCGCCTTCGGTCCTGTCGCGGGTGGCAATGGTGATCGCGGGCAGCACGGCCGCCTCGAACAGTTTGGTATCACCCAGGTCGTACAGCTCGCGCGGTGTCAGCTCCGCCAGCAGTAACCGCCGAATGTTCGCCCCGGCCTTGGTGGTCAGGAACCGATTGGCGCACAGCAACCCGAGCACCCCACCGGCACAAAGCAATCGGGGCAGCGTCGCCACGAACGGATGCGTCAGATCGATCCGCCCCCGCAACCCGAACCGTTTACTGAGCAGTTGCGCCGTATCCCCGCCCAGCTGCTGGGTCCGCACATAAGGCGGATTGGTGATCACCACATCGAACGACCCCGCCCTCAACTCCGCAGCCGCCGCCAAGAAGTCCCCAACGTGCAGGTCGACTCGAATCTCGGCAGTGCTCGCCGTCCTCTCGGCCTCCCCGCTCTCACCGCCGTCCGCAGCGCCAACGTTCGCGGCCTCCACAACTCGGTCAGTTGCTACGACGTCCGAGGCCTCCTCGGTTCCGTCAGCCATCACGGTCCCCGCAGTTCCCGCAGCCGCCGATGTAGCCCCCACCGACTCCGAATCTCTGACGGCGGCAACCCTCCCGACTCCGGCAGGTCCCGCAGCCGCCTCCGCCTGCGCTGCGCCGACAGCCGCATCCTCTGCAACCGCCGCAATCCCTACGGCCGCGAATTCCGAGGTCGGCACGGCACGCGTGCCCTCCTGGACGTATTCAACCCCCGCAACCCCCTCAGCTTCCGCAGCCCCCTCAACCCCCGCCACCTTCGCTGCGGCAACAGCCACGTCCTCCGCAGCTTCCGCAACCGCCCCGATCCCTGCGGCCGCGGTTTTCGAGGTCGGCACGGCTCGCGTGCCCCCCTCCACCCTCTCGGCCATGATCGAACTCGTGTCCGTCGGTCCCTTCGCACCTGCCGCCGCCGACACCGGGCTCGACGCGACGGTCACCGAACGGCCGGCGCTGCTCGACGCCGCGGCCGCCGAACGGGCGTCAGAGGACGACCGCCGATGGTTCGAGTGGAAGTTATTGACCCCCAGGGGTTTTGCAGCATCCGTAGCTCCTGCAGCTTCGGCAAGCCCCGTACCTCCTGCAACTGCCGCAGCTTCCGCAAGCCCGGCAGCTCCAGCAACCCCCGTAGCTCTCGCAAGCCCCGCAGCTTCCGCAACCCCCACAACCTCCGAAACCCCCGCAGCTTCCACAGCTCCCGCAGCCCCCGCAGCTTCCACAGCTCCCGCAGCCCCCGCAGCCCCCGCAGCTTCCACAGCTCCCGCAGCCCCCGCAGCTTCCACAGCTCCCGCAGCCCCCGCAGCTTCCACAGCTCCCGCAGCTCCCGCAGCTCCCGCAGCTCCCGAGACCTTCGCAGTTCTATCGGCCCGCATGTCCTCAGGAGCTGCCACAGTCCGCACAACCCCAGCAACGCCCGCAGTTCCGGCAGAACCATCGGGTCCCGCGAAACTTGCGACTCCCCCCACTCTCCCCCGCGCCACCGCGAGCGCCGCCGCATCCAGGTCATAACCCGTCAGCTCCACCCGTACCCCCGGAAACCGAATCGCCGCCTCGGCACGCAACGCGAACAGCAGTTCTCCGTCTCCACACGCCGGGTCGAGCACGCGCAGGACGCCGGACTCGGGCCGGGGCAGGTGGGCGAGGAGGCGTGCGGCTAGGAAGCGGGCTAGCTCGGGCGGGGTGTAGTGCCTGCCGTGCCTCTTGCGTTCCCGCGCGGCGGGAGCTCCGGACGCCATGCGGTGGATTCTGCCTTGTCAGAGGCTCGCATTCAGGGCAATGCGACCACATCGTCGCGGAACAGGCATTCCGCGCCGTAGATTTCGGTGTTAACGTTCGGTCTCATAATGGAACCAAAGGGAGCGCGATGACGACAGCGGATGTGACCAGCGAGCAGTACACGACACTGTCCGAGATGCTCGACGAACGCTGGACGTGTCGCCAGTTTCTGCCCCACCCGGTGCCGAGGCAGGCAATCGAGCGACTGCTGCGCCTGGCACAGCGCACCGCCTCCTGGTGCAATACGCAACCATGGCAGGTCGTGCTCACCGAAGGCGCTGGCACAGACCGGTTCCGCACAGAGTTGCTCGCGCACATCCAAACCGCAACGCCCGCACCGGATTTCGAGTTCCCGGCGCAGTACACCGGCGTCTTCCGAGATCGCCGACGCGAATGCGGCAAGCAACTGTACGACAGCGTCGGCATCGCCAAGGGCGACCACGAGAAAACCATGCGTCAGGCGGTGCGCAACTTCGAACTGTTCGACGCCCCGCACGTGGCGATCGTGACCACGGAGGCCGATCTCGGCGTCTACGGCGCCGTCGACTGCGGCGCGTATATCGGCAACTTCCTACTCGCCGCACACAGCCTGGGACTCGGCGCGGCACCCCAGGCGGCGCTCGCGTCGTACGCACCCTTCATCCGCACCTATTTCGGCATACCGGACAATCGCCGCGCGGTCGCCGGAATTTCCTTCGGCTACCCGGACACCGAGCACCCGATCAACGGCTTCCGCACATCTCGCGAAAACCTGGATCAGGTAGCCACCTGGTTCACCGACTGATCGCCGAGCAGACCGGGCCCGACCTCGGGCACCACATCCCGCGCGGTCAACTCCTCACCGCACGCATCGCACCCGAGCCGCGAGTGCGCCTCTCCCGCGCAACCCTCATGGGTGTAGCGCACGGGTGGCCCGTCAGGCGCCATATAGGTATCGCCCCAGTCCCGAATGGCCATGAGGATCGGGTAGATGTCGTGCCCTTTGCGCGTGAGCCGATACTCCTCGTGCGCCCCTACTTCGGCCTTCCGCTTCACCAGGATCTCGTGCTCGATCAGCCGATCGAGCCGATCCTGTAGCCGGCTGCGCGAAATGCCGAGCGAACTCTGGAAGCCGTTGAACCGACGAATCCCCGAGAACGCGAACTTCAGTATCAACAGTGTCCAGCGATCCCCGAAGATCACGAGGGGCCGCGTAATGGAACACGGCACATCGGCAAGCTCCTCATAGCGCACACCTCGATGCTACCCAGCACCCCACCCGCATCCCCTCCCTCACAACAGGAAATCGAGCAGAGTCATATGGTCGCGTTTCAAGATCTATTGGCGACCATATGACTCTGAGCGAAGTTCCACTGGCGAACTACCTCGACCGCCCGGCGCACCAGCGTCTCCGGCGCGACGATCTCGTCGAGCAGTCCGATCCGAAGTGCCTCGTCCGCGCCAACCCTGTTCGCGCCCAAAATGTTTCGCATCGCGTGGTTGCAGACCAGCCGGCCCATCAGGAAGCTCGATGGACTGCCGAACAGCGGGGAGGTACATCTGCGGCCATGTGCGAGAGCCCTTGCCGCACAACAACAGTGGGCCCCAGACAGGGGCCCACCGCAACCCTCAGAGTGGAATGTTCTTCAAATGACTAGCCCGCGAAGGCGCGGCAGCCAACGCCGCGGCAATAGTGCTGCGGGTCTTCGCCGGATCGATCACCTCATCGACCACCCCGATCGCGACAGCCCGCTCAACCCCGCCCGCAATGCGCTCATGCTCAACCGTGAGCCGTTCGTGCAACGCCTCCCGCTCCTCCTCGGGCGCGGCGGCCAAAGCCTTCTTGTGCAGAATCCCCACGGCCGCCTTCGCACCCATCACCGCGACCTCCGACCCGGGCCACGCGTACACGGCCGTCGCCCCGAGCGCGCGAGCGTTCATCGCGATGTAGGCCCCGCCGTAGATCTTGCGCGTAACAAGCGTGACGCGCGGAACCCGAGCCTCGGCGAAGGCATGCAGAAGCTTGGCCCCGCGCCGCACCACGCCCTCCCACTCCATGCTGACGCCGGGCAGATACCCCGGCACGTCGGTCAGCACGATCAGCGGAATCCCGAACGAATTGCACAGCCGCACGAAACGCGCTGCCTTCTCGGCACTTTCGGAGTTGAGGCAGCCGCCGAGGCGGATCGGGTTGTTGGCGAGCACACCGACGGTGCGCCCGGCCAGCCGGCCGAGACCGGTGACGATGCTGCGCGCGTAACCGCCCTGCAGCTCCTCGAACGAGCTCTCCCCGTCGACGTTGTCGAGCAGCTCGTGGATGATCGGCTTCACGTCGTAGGCGCGCTTGGCCGACTCCGGCAGCATCGCCTTGAGGTCGACGTCGCCGTGCTCGGCCGCGCGCAGATCGAACTCGCCCTGCTCGGCGAACATCGACACCAGCCGGCGCGCGCGGTGCACCGCGTCTGCCTCGTCGTCGGCGACGATGTGGGTGACGCCGGACTTCTTGCCGTGCGTCACCGGCCCGCCGAGGGTCGCCATGTCGACCTGCTCGCCGGTCACGCTGCGCACCACGTCGGGGCCGGTGACGAAGATGCGGCCCTCGGGCGCCATGATCACGATGTCGGTGAGCGCGGGTCCGTACGCGGCGCCGCCGGCGGCGAAGCCGACGACGACGGAGATCTGCGGTACCAGGCCGGACGCGCGAACCATGGCCTCGAAGACCAGTCCGACGGCGTGCAGGGCCTCGACCCCCTCGGCCAGCCGCGCGCCGCCGGAGTGCCAGATGCCGACGACCGGCAGGCCGGAGTCGATGGCGGTGTCGATGGCGTCGACGATGTGCTTGCAGCCCTCGACGCCCATCGCGCCACCCATCACGGTGGCGTCGGAGCAGTAGGCGACGGTGCGGACACCGTCGACCTCGCCGACGGCGGCGAGCACGCCGGACTTGTCGCGCGGGTGCAGCGGAAGCAGGGTGCCGGGGTCGAAGAACCGCTCTAGCCGGCCGAGCGGATCGCGCGGATCCGTCGCCGTCTCTTGGTGCAACGCGGAGGCGATAATCGTCATCGCGTTCTCTCCTCACGATGAAGTGCGCCGCTGGAGCGGCTGCGAAATGTCGAACCCGGCGGGCTCGGCCCTGATGGCCGATCCCGCCGGGTTCGCTGTGCAGTCGACCGGTCCGCACTCAGGCGGACCGAAGTCGGTCCAGGCGGCTAGGCCCGACCGAAGGCGAGCGCCACATTGTGCCCACCGAAACCGAACGAATTGTTGATCGCGTACTCGATCTCCTGACGGCGAGCCTCGCCGTGCACGACATCCAGGTCGATCGCCGGATCCTGGTTGTCCAGGTTCAGCGTCGGCGGGACGATGCCGTCGCGGATGCTGAGCACGGTGAGCACCGACTCGAGCGCGCCGACGGCGCCGATCGAGTGTCCCAGCGCGGACTTCGGTGCGTAGATCGAGGGGTGCTTGCCGATCGCCAGGCTGATCGCGTTCGCCTCGGCGGTGTCGCCGATCGGCGTCGCGGTGGCGTGCGCGTTGACGTGCGTGATGTCCTTCGGAGACAGACCGGCGGTCTGCATCGCCCTCGTCATCGCGCGGGCCGCACCGACGCCGTCGGGCGCGGGGGCGACCAGGTGGAAGCCGTCGGAGGTGATGCCCGCGCCGAGCAGCCGCGCGTGGATGGTGGCTCCGCGCGCCTTGGCGTGCTCCTCGGTCTCGATGACCATCAGCGCACCCGCCTCGCCGAAGACGAAGCCGTCACGATCCTTGTCGAACGGGCGCGAGGCGCCCTTCGGATCGTCGTTGCGGGTGCTCATGGCGCGCATCATGCTGAACGCCGCGATCGGCACCGCGTCGATGTAGCCCTCGACGCCGCCGGTGACGACCATGTCGGCGTCGCCCATGACGATCATCCGCCACGCGTTCGCGATGGCCTCGGAGCCCGACGAGCATGCCGAGACCGGAGTGACCACTCCTGCCCTGGCCTTCAATTCGAGGCCGACGACGGCCGAGGGGCCGTTCGGCATGACCATCTGCACAGCCAACGGCGAAATCTTGCGATAGCCACCGCTCTTCAGCTTGTCGACCGAGTCGATGAGGGCGTCGCCGCCACCCAACCCGGTGCCGATGGCCACACCCAGCCGCTCCGGGTCGACCTCCGGGCTGCCCGCGTTACGCCACACCTCGCGACCGAGAACGGTCGCGAGCTGCTCGACGTACGCCATGCGCCGGCACTCGACTCGGGACAGCAGGGTCTCGGGCCGAACCTTCAGGTGGCCGCCGATGCGGACCGGAAGGTCGTATTCCTCGACGAAGGAATCCTCGAGAACGTCGATACCGCTCTCGCCGTTGAGGAGTCCCTTCCACGTCGCATCGACATCACCAGCGATCGACGTGGTCGCCGCCAGGCTAGTGACGACGACGTTGGGGAAGTTCCCGTTCAAGGTGGAAGGAGTGGTCACAGTGTCAGCCCTACTCGGCGTCGAACTTGGCCTTGAGCTCCGCGGCCGCGTCAGCGTTCTCGGCCTCGAGCTTCTGGATGTAGGCGACGGCATCGCCGACGGTCTTCAGGCTGGCCAGATCCTCGTCCGGGATCTTCACACCGTACTTGTCCTCGGTCTGCACCGCGATCTCGACCATGGACAGCGAGTCGATGTCCAGGTCATCGACGAAGGACTTCTCGAGCGTCACCTCGGAGGGTTCGATACCCGTCACCTCTTCGATGATCTTGCCGAGTTCCTCGACGATTTGTTCCTGGGTCAGAGCGGCCACTTCGTGGCTCCCTTCTTGTTTCTGTGTAGGGCTCGTACTGTTTTTTCGGATCGAGACGGGCGTTGGTTACGCCCGCCTCGGTCACAGCCGTGCATATCGATGCATGGCCGCGCAGGAAAGCTAGCCGGAGATGCTCACCCCGGCCAACGCGGGGAGGTCTTCGGGGGTCTTCATGGCCACGGTGCGCGTGCCCTTCAGTTCCCGTTTCGCAATGCCGACGAGGGTTCCGGCGGGCGGCAGTTCCGCCACCATGGAAACCTCTGCCTGCCTTACGGTTTCGGTGCACAGATCCCACCGGACGGGCCGGGTGACCTGGGCAGCGAGCTTGTTGATCGCGTCGCGACCCGAGGTGACCGGCTTGCCGTCGAAGTTCGACAGCAGCGTCCTGGTCGGGTTGTTCGGCACGATCTGCGATATGGCATCGGTCACAGCCTCCTGGGCCGGCGCCATGAACGCGGTGTGGAAGGCACCCGCGACGGGCAGCGCGCGAATCCGCGCCTTCTCCGGCGGGTTCGCGGCGAGTTCCGCCAGCGCGTCCAACCGGCCCGCGGCCACGATCTGACCCGCCGCGTTGCGGTTGGCCGGAACGAGTTCGAGCTCCGCGAGCCGAGCGAGCACGGCGGCCTCATCGCCACCGAGCACCGCGGACATGCCGGTCGGCTCCAACGCGCACGCCTTGGCCATCTCCGAACCACGGATGGCGGCCAAACGCACCGCGTCGTCCGAGGAGATGACCCCGGCGACAGCGGCGGCGGCGAGTTCACCGACCGAATGCCCGGCGACGATGGTAGCGGGCGGAAGTGAATCCGCGGGGATTTCCGCGTAGGCCAGCAACGCGGCGGCCACCACCAGCGGCTGCGTGACCGCCGTATCGGTGATCTCCTCCGCTGTCGCGGTGGTGCCGAGGCGAACCAGGTCCAAGCCGGAGGCCATCGACCAGAGGATGAGCCGGTCACGCGCGCCAGGGACTTCGAGCCAAGGCGCGAGCATGCCGGGAGTCTGGGACCCCTGTCCAGGGGTGAACAACGCGATCACTCCCTAAGACAACACCGTGGGCCACCCCGCCGGAGATGTCGACGCGAATGAAGCTTGCCGCCGGGTTTTGTGGGGGTCCCACAAAAGACCACGTGAGTCGCCCGAATCGAACCTCCCACGATTTCCGTTACAGGCCCTCGTTGCCGACGGTGAAACCAGGGGCTTCTGGGGTAGGTGTTGACGTTTCGTTACGGGTTCGTGTCAAACGACCCACGGTTGCGGCGATTCTGAGCACATAGGCGTCCCGCGGATTCATCGGATCACGACCGGTGATTTCGGCGATCCGCTTGAGGCGGTAACGAACCGTATTTGGATGGACGTACAACTGACGCGCACACGTCTCGACGGCGCCACCGCAATCCAGATAGGCCTCGAGCGTGTCCGCCAGTGACGATCCCGCCGCGGCCAACGGAAGGACAAGATACTCGTTCAACGCGTCGATCGCAGCTCGATCGCCGAGCAATGCTCGCTCGGGCAGCAATTCGGTCGCGTGCACCGGGCGCGGCGCGCCTCGCCACCCGACGACGGCCTCCATTCCGGCCAGCGCCTCGACCGCGCTGGCGTGCGCGGCGCCCAGCGTGCGGGTGGTCGGGCCGATCACCACGGGCCCGTCGGAGAAGACCTCGGCCAGCAGATCCGCCAGGAACGGGGAGATATAGGAGGAGTCCCCGAGGTGGCCGCTCACCACCATCACCAGCCGGGTGCCCTGCACGACGGCCAGCGCGGCCCGGCCGTGCCTGGCCGCGATCGCGTGCACCGACCCCACCGACGACACGCCCTGCTCGCCGGGCGGGGTGCCGACGAGCACCGTCGCCGGCGCGGTCGCGTCCCAGTTCAGCGTCGCGGCCCGCGACAGCATGTCCGGGCCGGTGTCGCCGCGCACCACCGCGTCGACGACGAGCGCCTCCAGCCGGGTGTCCCACGCGCCGCGCGACTCGGCGGCGCTGGCGTACACCGAGGCGGCGGCGAAGCCGAGCTCACGCCCGTACCGCAGCACGGCCTCGGTGAGCGCGACCAGTTGCCGGTCGTTGCGTGCGAGCGCGGGCAGCCACTGCTCGAAGAACTCCATGGCCACCCGGACCATGTCCACCGTCTGACGCAGCGTCAGCCGCCGCGCCAGATCCTGCGGGATCACCTGGAACGCGTCGAGGCTGAACCGGATGTCGCTGTCCGGGTCCTGCAACCACTCCAGGAAGTTCACCACCGCGGTCTGCACCAGCATCTGGACGCCGGCGCGCTGGGCGGCGTCCAGATCGGCGAAGAACGGCAACCGATCCTGCATCGACCCGACCGCCTCGGTGGAGAGGCGGCCCGAGAACTGCTTCACGCGTTTGAGCAGCGTGTCCGGGAGCGGGTCGCGGGTTTGCCGGTTCGGGGAGAGAGCGCCCGTCGGCAGATACACCTCGTGCTCGGACGAGCCCTCGGAGATCCGACGCGGCCGCGGCGGTTTACGGTCCACCATCCAATCGTCCGCTACTCGCCGTCCCCATCGGAACTCGACGCGTTCTTCGGCGCGGCGTCGACGTCATCGATGCGGTACTTGGCCGCGGCCTCGATCACCTTGGCCTGCTCGATCTTTCCCGCCTTCGCGAGGCCGGAGAGCGCGGCCACCACGATCGACTGCGCGTCGACGTTGAACACCCGGCGCGCGGCGGCCCTGGTGTCGGAGAAGCCGAAACCGTCGGTGCCGAGCGTGATGAACTCGCCGGGCACCCACTTGCGCACCTGGTCCGGCACCGCGCGCAGCCAGTCCGTCGCGGCCACGTACGGGCCCTCCGCGCGCGAGAGCGCCTCGGTGACGTACGGGACGCCGTGATCCTCGTCCGGGAAGCGCAGCGCCGCGATCTCCCGCTGCAACGCCTCCTTGCGCAGCTCGCCCCACGAGGTCACCGACCAGACATCGGCCTGCACACCCCAGTCCTCGGCGAGCAGCGCCTGCGCGCGCACGCCGTCGGGCACGGTGACGCCCGAGACCAGGATCTGGGCCCGCACGTCGCCGTCGCCGCCCTTCTTGTACAGGTAGATGCCCTTGAGCAGACCGGCGATGTCCACGCCCTCCGGCTCGGCCGGCTGCTGGTACGGCTCGTTGTAGAGGGTGATGTAGTAGAAGACGTCCTCGCCGCCGAAACCGCCGTCCGCCTTGCGGGTATCGGTTCCCGGCACCTCGTACGGGCCGGGCTCCGGCGCGCCGCCGCCGTACATCCGGCGCAGGCCGTCCTTGACGATGTGCGCGATCTCGAAGGAGAACGCCGGATCGTAGGTGACCACGGCCGGGTTGGTCGAGGCGAGCAGCAGCGAGTGACCGTCGTTGTGCTGCAGGCCCTCACCGGTCAGCGTGGTTCGCCCGGCGGTCGCTCCGAGCACGAAGCCGCGGGCCAGCTGGTCCGCCGCCGCCCACAGGCCGTCGCCGGTGCGCTGGAAGCCGAACATCGAGTAGAAGATGTAGAGCGGGATCATCGGCTCGCCGTGCGTCGAGTACGAGGTGCCGACCGCGGTGAACGACGCCGTCGAGCCCGCCTCGTTGATGCCCTCGTGCAGGATCTGCCCGACCGTGCTCTCTTTGTAGGCAAGCATCAAATCCGCGTCGACCGACGTGTACAACTGGCCGTTGCGGTTGTAGATCTTCAACGAAGGGAACCACGAGTCCATACCGAAGGTACGGGCCTCGTCCGGGATGATCGGGACGATCCGCTTGCCGATCTCCTTGTCCCGCAACAGTTCCTTCATCAGCCGCACGAGCGCCATGGTGGTGGCGACGTTCTGCTTGCCGGACCCCTTGCGCACCGACTTGTACGCCTCGTCGCCGGGAAGTTGCAGCGGCTTCGCCGTGGTGCGCCGCTCGGGCAGGAAGCCGCCGAGCGCTTTGCGCCGATCCAGCATGTACTGGATCTCCCGCGACTCCATGCCGGGGTGGTAGTACGGCGGCAGGTACGGATCCTTCTCCAGTTCAGCGTCGGAGATCGGAATCCGCTGCAGGTCGCGGAAATCCTTGAGGTCCTGCAGCGTCAGCTTCTTCATCTGGTGCGTGGCGTTGCGGCCCTCGAAGTGCTTGCCGAGGGTGTAGCCCTTGATGGTCTTGGCCAGGATCACCGTCGGCTGACCCTTGTGTGCCATCGCGGCGGCGTAGGCGGCGTAGACCTTGCGGTAATCGTGGCCGCCGCGCTTGAGGTTCCAGATGTCCTGATCGGACAGGTCCTGCACCAGCGCCTTGGTGCGCGGGTCGCGGCCGAAGAAATGGTCGCGGACGTAGGCGCCGTCGTTGGCCTTGTAGGTCTGGTAGTCGCCGTCGGCGGTGGTGTTCATCAGATTCACCAGCGCGCCGTCGCGGTCCGCGCCGAGCAGCGCGTCCCACTCGCGACCCCAGATCACCTTGATGACGTTCCAGCCCGCGCCGCGGAAGAACGACTCCAGCTCCTGAATGATCTTGCCGTTGCCGCGCACCGGGCCGTCGAGACGCTGCAGGTTGCAGTTGACCACGAACGTCAGGTTGTCCAGGCCCTCGAGCGCCGCCACGTGCGCGAGGCCGCGCGACTCCGGCTCGTCCATCTCGCCGTCGCCGAGGAACGCCCACACATGCTGATCGGAGGTGTCCTTGATACCGCGGTCGTGCAGGTAGTGATTGAACCTGGCCTGATAGATGGCGTTCATCGGGCCCAAACCCATGGACACCGTGGGGAACTCCCAGAAGTCCGACATCAGCCGCGGGTGCGGGTACGACGGCACGCCGTGGCCCAGGCCGCCGTGGCTGTACTCCTGGCGGAAGCCGTCGAGCCGGTCGGCGCTGAGCCTGCCCTCGAGGAAGGCGCGCGCGTAGATGCCCGGCGAGGCGTGGCCCTGGATGAAGATCGAGTCGCCGCCGCCGGAGTGATCCTTGCCGCGGAAGAAGTGGTTGAAGCCGACCTCATACAGCGCCGCCGAGGACGCGTAGGTCGAGATGTGGCCGCCGACACCGATTCCCGGCCGCTGCGCGCGATGCACCATGATCGCGGCGTTCCAGCGGATCCAGGCGCGGAAGCGCCGCTCCACCTCTTCGTCGCCGGGGAACCACGGCTCGTTCTCGGTGGGGATGGTGTTGACGTAGTCGGTAGAGGTCAACGCGGGGATGGCGACACGGCGTTCACCGGCCCGCTCCAACAGACGGAGCATGAGGTAGCGCGCTCGGCCGGGGCCCTCACGGTCGAGCATCTCATCGAACGACTCGAGCCATTCGCTGGTTTCCTCCGGGTCGATGTCCGGTAGGTAGGACGCCACCCCTTCGCGAATAACCCGCACGCGCTCGGTCGGCTGGGCGGGCGATCCGTTCGGATCGCGGCCCGCCGCGGCGGGGTCGGATCCAGCGGGTTGCGCTGGAGCGGAAGAGTGGATCAGGTCGGTCAAATCTGCTCCTCGTACAGGGGTGGACATGCGGATAGCGTCGGTATCCCTGAGCGGTGGCGCGTGGGTTTGCGTACCACTCGTTTACGAAAGGTCGGGGCGCACCCTCCATCCTTGCCGATGGTGTGCCCCAGGTCATCATGTCAGCAGGAAATCCAGTACCGTGCGCTGGGCAACACGAGCCGAGGCCGCTGTAGTTTTCGAGCGCCCAGCGAGGCGCACGTCATACGGGAGGACGATGAAGACCCTGGACCCACGCGGGTTCGGATTGGTGTGCGCGACCGGAGCGGTCGTCGTCGGCCTGGTGGTGGCCGGCTGCGCGAATCGGGTCGACGGCACGGCGAATCCCAACACCGCTGATCTAGCGGCCTACAAAACGGAGGCGGCGGCCTCGTCCGCCGCCGCGACCTCGTCCAAGCGCGCCGCCGCGCAGGACAAGGCGATCTCCACCAACTGCAGCCAGTTCCCCACCACCACCGGGGTCGGGGTGTCCAAGTACAACGAGTTCGTCGACGCCCACGACGCCAACGCCCCCGACTACGCGGCCAAACGAGAACTTGCCGTGTCAACCCTCGATGACGCCGCGAACAAGGTCGAGTCCGGGCTCAACAACGCCAAGGACGTCATGCCGCCGGATCTCGCCGCGAAATTCACCGACTACGTCACAGCGGCCCGCGCGCTCTCCGCCGAGACCCGCAAGATGACCTACACCGCGCCCGTCGGGCCGCTCAACGACGCGAGCAGGCGGGTCAACGACGCGCGCAACGCCGTACGCGAGGCATGCCCGAAGCGCTGAAACAGTCCATGACACACCATTGTCACGCGACATTCCGGGCCATTTTCTTCGGATCGGCTTGCGCTGGCGGCCAGAACCATGTTCGCTTGCAACTACCTATTGTCGGGAGTTGAGGAGGACACCACCGTGGTCGCCGCGGCGGACGCGCAGAACTACGCTCAGAAGCTTGGCATTACACACGGCTTGGTTGTCCAGGAATTGGGCTGGGACGAGGACGTCGACGACGACTTGCGAGCCGACGTCGAGGAGTCCATCGGCAGCGATCTTGTCGACGAGGATTCCGATGAAGTTGTCGACGTCGTGCTGCTGTGGTGGCGCGACGGGGACGGTGATCTGGTCGACGCACTGATGGATGCGATCGGTCCACTCGCCGACGATGGCTTCGTCTGGGTACTCACGCCCAAGACCGGACATCCGGGACACGTAGAACCGAGCGAAATCGCAGAATCCGCACCGACCGCCGGTCTCACCCAGACCTCGGCGATCAGCCTGGGAACCTGGGCGGGCAGCCGCCTGGTGCAACCGAAGGCGCCCTCCAAGCAGCGCTGACCCACCTTTCGCTATGGTGTCGCCGGGCGGTGATCGCGCCGCCCGGCGGAAACCCGACACGATGGAGGATTTGCGATGCCGCTCGAAGTTGGCACTGTCGCGCCGGATTTCACGCTCAAAGACCAGAACAACCAAGACGTCAGCCTGTCGGACTATCGCGGCAAAAAGAACGTGCTGATCGTCTTCTACCCGCTCGCCTTCACCGGCATCTGCCAAGGTGAACTGTGCAAGGTGCGCGACGAACTGCCCAAGTTCCAGAACGACGACGCCGAGATCCTCGCCATCTCCGTCGGCGCACCCCCCACCCACAAGATCTGGGCCGCCGAACAGGGCTACACCTTCCCCCTCCTGTCCGACTTCTGGCCGCACGGCGCCGTAGCCCAGGCCTACGAGGTCTTCAACGAAAAATCCGGCTACCCCAACCGCGGCACCTTCGTCGTAGACCGCACCGGACACATCCGTTTCGCCGAGATGAACGGCCCCGGAGAGCCCCGTGACCAGGCGGCTTGGGAGAAAGCGCTCGCCGCGCTAGATTCATAACCCGGCCGGAAGGTCGAGGGCGTATAGCTCAGCGGTAGAGCTCTGGTTTTACACACCAGCGGTCGGGGGTTCGAACCCCTCTGCGCCCACCCGTTTCGCTCGTAGGCGAGCTGTGCTCATGGAGCGCATTCGCCTTGCTCGCTGCACTCGAGTTTTGTGGGGTGCAACCCCCACACCCCGCCCGGCGGGCTTCGCCCCCGGACCCCCTCCATGGGTCGCCAGTCACGCAGCCGCCGTCGGACTCGCCGGTTCCGCAGCCGCGCCCCCGGATCCCCTCCCCCGCTCACCAGTCCCCACGCAGCCGTGCCCTCGGATCGTAGGCGCGCCAGACCCGAAGCCACGCACCCGGACCCCCTCCGTGTTTCGCCAGCCACGCAGCCGCGCCCGGACTCGCCGGTTCCGCAGCCGCGCCCCCGGATCCCCTCCCCGCGTCACCA
>NZ_BAGH01000121.1 GCF_000308715.1 Nocardia tenerifensis NBRC 101015 | reverse complement strand
CAGGCATGCGGGCCAGCCGGGCACGTGAAACAAACGGGCAGCGGGCCAGCCGGGCACGCGGATCAAGTGGGCGCAGGCCAAGCGGACGCGCGGGTCAGGCAGGCCCGCAGATCAGGCGGGCGCGCGGGTCAGGCGGGCGCGCGGGTCAGGCGGGCGCGCGGGTTTTGATCGCATCCCTGGACACGAAAACGTCGAACTCACCCGGCACGGCGATCACCGCGTTGCCGTAGGCGGAGCGCACGAAAGGCTCTGTCCACCAACGGCCCTCCCGCATGTCGTTGAAGAAGTCCTTGTCGCCGTCGTTGAGGAAGATTTGGTGCTGGGTGGGCGACACGCCGTCGAGGCGCTGGCCGTACAGGCGGCTGATCTTGTATCCGGAGTGAAAGCCGAGCGCGTTCACCCAGGGCTCCAGCTCGACCATGCCCGCCTGCAACACCCACATGTCACCCTCCACCTGATATTTCAGGTGCTGGTCATCGTGGTGATCGTCGCCGTAGAGGGTCAGGTCGACGTCGAGCAGGTGATCCTGGCCGGGCACCTGCTTGGCCACCACGTGCGCCGCTTTGATCTCACCGGTCAATCCGAGATAGGTCTGCATCAGCGTGGCCAGCCACAGCAGCAGCACCGCTACGAGCAGCAACACCAGTCCGCTGCCACCACGCGCCATCAGCGCCCGCATGCCGACCCGGCGCGAGCGCACCAGCCCGGAGACGAGCAGGGCGAGGCCGAGCAGGATGATCAAGATCAACCCGATCTGCACGACGCCGAAATTCACCGGGAAATTCATGCGGTAGTTGTACCCCCGCAGCGCCGGTCGACTCGCGGAAACCGCCCACCGCGCAAACCAATCCGGTGGACACGCCCCGACACGCCGTGGCGGAGGTAGGATCAGCTGGTCATAGTTCTTTTCATCCGGGGGGTTTCCATGTTGATCTGGGGTTGGCGTCAGTACGCGCAGCGGTTGGCCGTGCTCACCTTGGTGTGCGGACGCTGCGGCAATCCGGCGGCGCACGTGCTGCACAAGCTCGTCACCAAGTTCACGCTGTTCTTCGTGCCGCTGATTCCGTTGAGCACCAAGCATTCCCTGCAGTGCACCTGGTGTGGCGCGGAGTCGAATCTGGCGCAGCAGCAGGCGACGGAGCTGCTCGACCGGGCGCAGGCCGAGAACGCGCAGGCCTGGCAGCAGCCGGCCGATCCGTCCTGGCAGGGGCAGCCGCCGCGCAACTACTGAGACGCGCCGACCGTCCACGGGTCGGTCCGCAGCGTCGAGACGCGCGTCTCCAGGTCGGGCAGGCCGGCCTGGACGACCCTTTGCGCCTGTGCGCACCAGGGGAATTCGGTGGCCCAGTGCGCGGCGTCGACCAGCGCGGGGCCGCCCCTGCGCAGATGTTCGTCCACCGGGTGGTGGCGCAAATCCGCGGTGACGTAGGCGTCGACGCCGCGGCGGGCCACCGCGTCCAGGTACGAGTCGCCCGCGCCGCCGCAGACCGCGACCGTGTAGACGGAGCGGTCCGGGTCGCCCGCCGCGCGCACACCCCACGCCGTCGGCGGCAAGGCCGCGGCGACGCGAGTGGTGAAGGCGCGCAACGACTCCGGCTCCGTCAGGGTGCCGACGCGGCCGAGGCCGAGATTCGATGGCAGGGTGGCGCGCTCGGTGATGTGGTAAGCCGGATCCTCGTACGGGTGGGCGGCGCGTAACGCGGACAGGATGGCGGCGCGGGCCGCGGGCGGCGCGACCACCTCGATGCGGTCCTCGGCGACATGCTGGAGTTCGCCGACCACGCCGACGGCCGGATTCGCCTCGGCCATCGGCCGGAACTGGCTCGTCGCGGGCACTCGGAGCGCGCAGTCGCGATAGTCGCCGTCGCCGCCCGCGCCCGCCATGAACAAGGCGATCAGTACCGCGTCGGTGTGCTCCGGAGGCACCTGCACTACCCAGTTGTCCACCGGCGCTTCGGGTTTCGCATCGATCGGGCCCGTGACGGTGAGGCCGAGCGCCTCGGCGAGCGCGTCGGAGACGCCGGGGTCGGCGGAGTCGGCGTTGGTGTGCGCGGTGAACAGCGCGCAGCCGGATCGGATGAGCCGGTGCAGCAGAGCGCCTTTTGGGGTGTCGGCCGCGACGGTGTCGACCCCGCGCAGCAGCAGCGGGTGGTGCACGACCAAAGCCTGTGCGCGCCAATCGATCGCCTCGGCGACGACCGCCTCCGTCGCGTCGACGGCGAACAGCACCCGGCTGACCTCCTCCGCCGGGTCACCGGCGACCAAGCCCACCGAGTCCCACGACTCGGCCAGTCTCGGCGGGTAGGCCGTGTCGAGCACCTCGATGAGATCCGCCAGCGTTGTCATCGTTCACCCTTCTCTGAGTCGGTCATGTTCTGTCGCAACGATTCTGCGGTGACTCGCATCGGGCTTCGACACGGGTGCGCGTGATCACCGCTCCGGCGCGGTCACCACAGTTCCGCCGTGCGAATCGCGGTGATCAGCTCGTCCACCTCTGCCGCACCGCGCACCGCGACCCGCAGGTGGTTCGGCCCGAGGCCGGGGAAGGTGTCGGCGCGGCGGACGGCAATCCCCTTGTCCGCCAAATGTTTTCGGAGCAGTTCGCCGTCGGGGACGTGGAGCAGCAGGAACGGCGCCTCGGCCGGGGTGTGCACGTGTACGCCGATGTCGGTCAGTCGCTTGATCATCGCGTCGCGTTCGACGGCGATGCGCAGCGCGCTCTCGTGCTCCTGCGCCACCGCGTCCGGTTCCGCTGTGGCGGCGATCGCCTCCAGTTGGAGGGTGCCGAGCGGCCAGTGCGGTCGGCCGTGGTTCAGGCGCGCGAGGATCTCCGGCGCGCCGAGGAAGTAGCCGCAGCGGAGTCCGGCCAGCGCCCAGGTCTTGGTGAGGCTGCGCAGGACCAGCACGTCGGGGGCGGCAACCGCGGCGAGCGAGGCCGGCTCACCGGGCACCGCGTCGGCGAACGCCTCGTCCACCACGATGATCCGGCCCGGAGCGCGCAGCGCGTGAATGGTCTCGGCCGGGTGCAGCACCGAGGTGGGGTTGGTCGGATTGCCGACCACCACCAGATCGGCGGCGTCCGGGACGACGGCCGCGTCCAGCATGTACGGCGGATCGAGCAGCACCCTGGTCACCGCGATCCCCGCCTCCCGCAACGCCAATTCCGGCTCGGTGAACGACGGATGCACGACAGCGGCCAGCCGCGGCGCCAGCCGAGGCACCATGGCAAACCCCTCCGCCGCACCCGCCAACAGCAGCACCTCGTCCGGCTCGCGACCGTGCCGCGCCGCGACCGCACACCGCGCGCGACGGTCCTCTTCCGCACTCGGATAACGACCGAGGCTGTCCAGCCGGTCCGCGAGCCGCCGCCGCAGCCACTCCGGCGGCGCACTCCCCCGCACATTCACCGCGAAATCGAGCATGCCCGGCCGCGCCTCCACGTCACCGTGGTGACGCAGTTTCACACGATCAACACTGTCCTCGGGCACGAGACCCCACCCTACGTGGCGCGGACGAGGAACGGCTGGCGACGGCAGGCACAACATCCCATCGGCGGAAGCGATTACGGCCGCACCCGTTGGACGAGCCGTTTAACGGCTCCAACCGCGCCGGGACACCGTCCTGGCTCGTCTGGGCTACACGCCGAAGATCTGATCCAGGCCGCCGGCCGTCAGAACGAGTCCGAACCAGGTTTGCAATTGCGTCCGGTCTGCGTTGTTCACAGCATCGACGATACGGCCAGGCATCGACCCGAACTCCGAAGTCAAAAGTCTGATCAAGGCTTCGGTACGCTCCTGGCTGTCTGCGGTAGTTGCACCGAGGTTGATAATGTACGTCAACACCGTGATCACATCTTCCATCCCGCCAGGTTGCTGCAGCATCACCCATAGGTCGTCTAGCAGGGGTTTCATGTGCGCGTCGAGGTGGGGATTGCCCCGCGCGATCTGCTGCAACACCATCATCCACGCCGCGAAAGTTAGCTTTCTGGCCCGCAGAGCCTGCATGTCCATCGTGGCGACGTCATCAAGCAAGAATTGAAGCCGCGGTAGCCACGGGTCCAGCGCTGATCGGGCTGGTTCCTCCACATCGATCAGGTCATAGACCTCGGTCTCGGCGCTCCACACGCATCCGGTGCTGTTGTTGTGCACCACCACCGGGATCACCGGCGGCAGCGTTCGGGCATTCGGGTTCTGACGCAGGTAGTAACGCCAGATGTCGACCAGATAGCCCAGCATCCGCCGCGCCATCATGCGGTCGACGCTGCTCTGATGTTCCAAGAGCACATAAATGTAGGCCTCGCGGCCCGCCATGCGGGTGCGGTAGAGGATGTCGGTGTAGCGGGAGCGTAATTCTCTCGAGATGAAACTGCACGACAGCAGCTCCATCACCGACCAATCCACCAGTTCCGCCAGGATCTCAGGAACCGCGTCACGAATTGCACACACCGCGTCGGGCGAGCGGGTCGACACCCGCCGGAAATAGGTGTCATGCGGATTGTTAGGCACATCGGACATGCTGCGAAGATACTCGATCACACCGACAAAAACGAATTTCGATTCCGTGCAACGTTCCACGAATTACCTTGTAGCACCGAAACTTTCGCTTATGGAACGTTCCCATTCATGGAGACGGATTCCCGACATAGATTTCACTTCCTCATCACCGAACAAGCTCTCACCACGACTGTGGGTAATGCGGGGCCAATTCGATAGGCGTCAATGAGTTTCGTCATGTTCGATGGCCGACTGGTGATGATCGAGGCACAGCGGCTGAGCTGACAATTACCCACCCGAGAAACATCGCGATCTACGGTCCCGCGTTCGACCTACACGGTCTTCTCACGCCCCCCTGCACACGCGTGCTTCCCTGGCAGTGTCGGCCGATGCGAGCGCCGAGACGCCGGCTCGTATGCTCGGGGACAAGGACGCGAGCGCAACGCTGCGCGCCTGTTCGACACGGAACTAGACAAGGTGGCAGCAGCGATGGACCAGGCCCACAGAGCCACGGTGCCGTCTTACCCCTTGTCGCGAGTGCCGAAGAGCTACTGGAGGCGGCGTAAAACCATGTCTGGGCAGGGCATCAATGGGTGAGCTTCACGTCAGCTTCGTCTGTACCGGCAATATCTGCCGTTCTCCGATGGCGGAGAAGATTTTCGCGACCCATCTCGCCCGCGCGGGACTGGCCGACCGGGTGCGGGTGAGCAGTGCGGGGACGGGTTCCTGGCATGTCGGAGACGACGCGGACCATCGCACCACCGCGACCCTGCGCAAGTACGGCTACGGCACCGGTCACGTGGCCGCCGTCTTCGGCGACGATCACCGCGACGCCGATCTACTGATCGCCCTGGACACCTCCCACGAACGCGAGCTGGCTCGGCTCGGGGTGCCGTCGGAGCGGCGCAGACTGCTGCGCAGCTTCGATCCGGACGCCGACGGCACCGACGTGCCCGACCCCTACTACGGCGACTCCGCCGACTTCGAGCTGGTCCGCGATCAGATCGAGGCGGCCATGCCGGGGCTGCTCGACTGGGTGCGCGCGGAGCTGGGCGAGCCCTCGCTCGACGGGCGCGCGTGATGCGGCGGTTGGCTTTCCTGCTGCGGCCGAGCTGGGTGATCCTGGCCGCGGTGGTCGCCGTGTTCGCCTACCTGTGCTTCACGGTGCTCGCGCCGTGGCAGCTCGGCAAGAACACGACCACCTCGCACCGCAATCAGCTGATCGCCGACTCGGTGGGCGCCGCGCCCGTCGACATCACCACCGTTTTGAGCAGCCCCGCCGACGACGACTCGCATACCGAATGGCGCAAGGTCATCGCCTCCGGCAGTTATCTGCCGGACTCGACGGTGCTGGTCCGGCTGCGTCACCTCGACGGGGCGCCCGGCTACGCGGTGCTCGGTACGTTCCGGCTCGACGACGGACGCCTGCTGCTCATCGACCGCGGATTGGTCGCGGCGGTGGACGGTTCACGCCCGCCGCCGATCCCCGACCCGCCCGCCGGCCCGCAGCGGATCGAGGCGAGAGTGCGGATGTCCGAGGGCATTACGCCGGGCAAGGACCCGTCGGTCCAGGACGGATACCGGCAGGTGTACTCGATCGACACCGCGCAGGAGGCCGCGTTCCTCCAGCAGCCGCTGACGCCGATCCCCACCGGCGAACGCGGCGGCTACCTGCAACTCAGCGAGAATCAGCCCGGCGCCTTCACCCCCACCCCCTCCCCCAACTCGACGCTGGACCCTACCTCTCCTACGGCCTGCAATGGCTCGCCTTCGGCATCATGGCGCCCCTCGGACTCGGCTACTTCCTCTACGCCGAGATCCGCGAGCGCCGCAGGGAAAAGGCAACGCCCGCAACCGAATCCGCCGAGCCGGCCACCACGAGCACCCCGACCGTCAGCGAGCCCGTCGCGCCGACGACCGAAGCGCGGCTGGCCGACCGGTACGGTCGCGGGCGCGACTGACTCCTCTGCCGCACCGCCCCGCATCGCCACACCGCCCCGCATCGCCACACCGCCCCGCATCGCCACACCGCCCCGCATCGCCACACCGCCCCGCATCGCCACACCGCCCCGCATCGCCACACCGCCCCGCATCGCCACACCGCGGCGCGGTGCGGCGATGCGATCGCCAACGACAGCCACTTCCGACTGGTCGAGTCGCTCGGGCAAGCCATGTGCACCGACGCGGTGGATGGCGCAGCTTCAGTTGAATTCCGAAACCGCCTGCCGCCCAGTGGTGAACGAGTTCACGCACAACCCGCGTCTCTGGCGCTAGTACGGCAACGAGCTTGCCGCGTGGGACCTGCATTACCTGGACTACGACAGGCCAGGGCGCCTCACGCGCAGCCTGCTTCCCATCGCGGCACGGTGGTCGCCAGCTACAGCCACCTCCAACTGGTCGAGTCGCTCGCTCACGCACGTGGTGTGCGTGCACGCGGTTAATGGCGCAGCTCGAGCCGGAACCGCCCGGCGCTCGAGAAATTCGCACGCAACCCGCGTCCCCGACACCAGGACGGTGCGGGCGCACGCGAAGCTGTATCGCCCTGACTGCGGACGCACGCGGGACTGTATCGCCCAGACTTCGGCAGAGACAGGCTCATACGCACCCCACCTCGCGGCACCATGACGCAGACCTACCGCTCAGGCACTGCCTTCACGTCCTCGCCCCTACGACGGAAACTTGCGCCTCGCGCACCGACCCGACGTCACCGCCCACAGCGCCGCCACCACGACCGACGCCCACTGCACTGCCTCCGACAGCTGGACCGCGCGGTGCAGATCCGCGACCGTCGGTGCTGGACCGTCGCCCAGCGTCGGGCGGAGTTCGGTGCCGTGGCGGTACTGGGTGCGGCCACCGAGGCGGACGCCGAGTGCGCCCGCCATCGAGGCCTCGACCACACCGGCGTTGGGGCTGGGGTGTTTCGCGGCGTCGCGGCGCCAGGCGTCGCGGGCGGCGGCGCGGCGGCCGCCGACCAGCGGGGCAAGGGCGACGGTGAGCAGCCCGGTGAGGCGGGCGGGCAGGAGGTTGGCGAGATCGTCGGTGCGTGCGGCGGCCCAACCGAACTGACGGTAGCGGTCGTTGCGGTAGCCGATCATGGCGTCGAGCGTGTTAATCGCGCGGTAGCCGAGCAGGCCCGGCACGCCGGCG
>NZ_BAGH01000122.1 GCF_000308715.1 Nocardia tenerifensis NBRC 101015 | reverse complement strand
ACACTGTCCTGCGGGGCGGGACAACCCTGGGCTAGCGATCCAACACAGATAGCGTGGTCAGACGACAGATAGAGCGGTCAGCCACAGCGGGCATTCGCACCTGGCCGAGAGCCGACGGTTCCTGTCGGTGGCCGGCGCTACAGTCCCCCGTTATGAATTCCGCGACTCGTGCCGTAGCTGAGATCGTCAGCGGGATCGCGCCATTCGACGCGCTCGAACAGCAGCACGTCGCGGAGTCGCTGACGTGGCTGGCGGCCACCGACGATGTGTTCCGCCGCGTCAAGCCGGCCACACCGCCGCGGCACCTCGTCAGCTATGTCGTCATGGTCGATCCCGAGGCGCGGGCCGTACTGCTCGGCCACCATCGCCTCGCCGAATTGTGGCTGCCGACAGGTGGACACGTGGATCCCGGCGAGCACCCGCTCGAGACGGCTCGACGTGAGACGGCCGAGGAGGTCGGCGTCTCAGCGGATTTCACCGTCACGGGCACCGATCCCTTGTTCCTCACGATCACCGCGACCAACGGTCCGGACAGTCATGAAGACGTCAGCCTCTGGTACGTCATCCGGGGCGACCACACCCGGCGCTACGCCCTGGATGCTCGCGAGTTCAGCTCCGAACGCTGGTGTGGCATAGATGGATTCGGCATCGCTAACACCGATCCCCACTTCCGCCGCTTCCTCGCCAAGCTGAACATCACGCTCGCGCGTTCCTAACCTTCCTCTCGGTTCAGCGGCGGCGCAGCACCCGCCAGGTGACGAGCGCGCCGAGCATGGCGGCCACGGCGGCGGGGATGGGGCGTCGGCGCACCTCGTCGACGAACGAAATACCTTGTGCGGCAACGGCGGCGGGCGCGACGCGATCGGCGGCTGTCTTGGCCCGCTCCGTCGCCTCGTCGGTCCGCTGAATCGCTTGCTGGATCGCCTCGGCCGCCTTTTCCTTTGCCGCCTCGGTCTTTTCCCGCGCAGCTGGTTCGTCGGCGCCTGGCGCGACGGCTGGCTCATCGGCGGCGGACGCGGCGGCCGGTTCCTCGGCGCGTGGTTCCTGGGCCGCGGGCGCGGCGGGCGGTTCCTCGGCGGCCTTCGCCTCCGCCCGCCGCGCCACGTCGGCGGCCTTCTCTTCGGCGATCCGGCGCACCTCCGCGGTCTTCTCCTCGGCGCGACGTTCGGCCTCCGCGGCCTTCGCCCGAGCGGCGTCTGCCTCCTCGTGGAACATGTCGCGTTCCGGAACTGCGTCCTCGCTCATTATTTCCTCCTGTCCGCTGCGGCGTTGTTCGCTGAACCGCCGGCCTCATCGTGCTCAGCACTGTGTTTCTCGGCGTCCTCGTCGGACATGGCGCGGGTGTCGCGTGGCGGCAGAAAGGGTTCCTCGTCGGGCGGCAACCCCTGTTCGATGCGGCGCCCGCGCGCGAGTTCGGCATCGAACTCCGCGCCGAGCAGCACCGCGACGTTGGAGATCCACAGCCAGACCAGGAACACCGCGACGCCGCCGAGCGAGCCGTACACCTTGTTGTAGGAGCCGAAATTGGCGACATACACGGCGAATCCGGCCGACGCGGCGATCCACAGCAGCACGGCGAGCACGCTGCCCGGACTGAGCCAGCGGAAGCCGGGCTGCTGTGCGTTCGGCGCGGCCCAGTAGAGCAGGGCGAACAACAAACTGACCAAAATCGCGAGCACCGGCCATTTCGCGATGTCCCACACCAGGACTCCCGCCGAGCCGACGCCGAGCCAGCGCCCGAGCCGTTCGGCGATCGAACCCGTGGCCACCACCCCGAGCGCGAGCACCGCGAGCAGCACCACCATTGCCGCGGTCAAGCCGATGCGCACCGGGACGGTCTTCCAGATCGGCCTGCCCTCCTCGGTGTCGTAGATGGCGTTGGCGGCCCGCATGAAAGCCGCGATGTAGCCCGAGGCCGTCCACAGCGCGCTGCCGAGACCGATGAGGGCGAGCGGCCCTGCGATCTGTCGCGAGCCTTGCAGCTGTTTGATGGCGTCGACGAGCAGCGCGGTGCCGCTCCCCGGGCCGATGTCCTGAATGGTGTCGATGAGCGACTGCGTGGCCGACGGCCCGAGCGCCCCGAGTATCGCGGTGAGCACGATGAGCCCGGGAAAGATCGACAGCACGCTGTAATAGGTAAGCGCCGCAGCCCAATCCGAGAGATTGTCGTCCAGGAACTCGGTCACGGTCCGCCGCAGCACACCCCACCACGACCGCCAGTGCAGCACCGACGGCCCCGTCGACCAATCCACCAGACGGTGTACCCGCCGCGCCACGGCCTTCTCCGGCATGCCGTCACCTCCCGATCGGGGAGCGGATACCCGGGGCCTGCGCAGGCAAACTCGACGCGCTAAAGCTTGTGCACCATCTCGTATTCCACTCGGGGATCGCCCGGCCGGACGAACCCGGTCACCCCGGTCCGCACGAATCCGTTACGCAGATACAGCCGTTCGGCCACCACGTTGCCCTCGGCGAACTCCAGCCAGACGGTGGTGTGCCCGCCCGCGGCGGCCCAGTCGAGCACCGCGCGCACGAGCAGATCCGCGACCCCGGTCCCCCGCGCCTCCGGCGCCACCCACATCGAAATCAGATGCACCCCACCGCGTTCCGGATCGATCATGCCCGCGACGGTACCCAGTTCGACGCCGTCGGCACTGGCCAGGAACTGCGTCCGATCCGCGAGCGCCGCCCGCCAATCCCGCTCGGTGCGCGCCTGCGCCTCCGCCAGCGTCGACCCGAAGAACTGCGGGCTGTCCGTCAGCGTCCGCAACCGCACCCGCCGGAACACTTCCCATTCGTCGGCGGTCAACACCCGGATGTCGATCGTGGATAGATTCACCGAAGTGTTCTACTTGCCGAGCGGCTGCCTGCGCAAACAGTTTTGTGCGTCGGCCCCCGCTCAATATCCCGCCCGGCGCAAACCGATGAACTCGAGCGCGGCGAAGACCGCGACCACCGCGGCCCCGATGCACAGGAATGCGATGCCGAGTCCGGTCAGACCGACCACCTCCGTGAACGCCAGGACCACCATAGCGACGGCCGACAACGCGTTCACCGCGACGACGGCGCACGCGTGACGAAAGGGCATCTCGGGCGCACCGGCGATGAGCAGCAGCGCGAGCGCCCCGCCCAGCATCGCAACGCCGAACGGGATCGACCAGGCCGGTGGGCAGGCCCAGCGGGTCGCGCAGGGCGACCGCGCCGGCCAGCATGACGACGCCGAACGCGCCGGTGCTCCATCCGTCCACGCGCAGCACGGTGCGCAGGAAGTCGGTGCTCAGCCTCGGCTGGGTGGCCAAGAAGGTGCTCATGTGCTGCTCCTGTCGGTCGAGTCGGGCGTCGGCGCCCGGAACCCACCTTGCCGAGGTGAGGTGAGCGTCTCAATGACCTCGGAGGTCATGGCCGCGCGGCGCGTTCGGTGATTAGCCTGCTCAGGTGGCACAACCGCAACCGGAGACGCGTTCCAGGGTCGGCGTGCTGCTGCGCGAGTGGCGGCAGCGGCGCAGGCTCAGCCAGCTCGACCTGGCACTGTCGGCGGACACCTCCGCCCGGCACCTGTCCTATGTGGAGACCGGCCGGTCGAGGCCGAGCCGGACGATGGTCCTGCGCCTGTGCGAGGCGCTCGAAGTCCCGCTGCGCGACCGCAATACGCTGCTGCTCGCCGCCGACTACGCGCCCGCCTACCGGGAGAGCAGCCTCGACGACGTCAGCCTGACCTCGGTGCGCACCGCGCTGACGACGATGCTGACCGCGCACGAGCCGTACCCGGCGGTCGTCGTCGACCGGCTGTGGAACGTCGTCACCGGCAATGCGGCGATGAGCGTGCTGATGCACGGGGTGCCCGACCATCTGCTGCTGCCGCAACCGAACGTGTATCGTCTCGTGCTGCATCCCGAGGGGCTGGCCGGGCGGCTGGTCAATCTGGGTCAGGTCCGAGAGTTGTTCCTGGAGCGGCTCGCTCGGCAGGTCGGCGCGAGCGGCGATGCGCGGCTGAGCGCGCTGTACGACGAGGTGAGCCGTTATCCACGGCTGCCCGATCCGCCGGACGAGCCGAGAGTCGATGCGGCGCAACCTAGTCCGTTCGAGGTGCCGATTCGCGTCCGCACGCCCGCGGGCGAGCTGTCCATGTTCAGCACGATGGCGACCTTCGGCGCGCCCGCCGACGTCACCCTGTCGGAGCTGGCGATCGAGTTGTTCTATCCCCTGGACGAATTCACCGCGACCGCGCTGCGTGCGATGGCGGCCGCGGTGAACCCGTCGTCGGCCTAAATAGGCTGGAATCCGGCGCCGACACCGCCCTGGGCGTTGATCGCGGCGAGGATCACCACGATCGGCTGGAAGAAGGCCGGCGAGTGCACGGGATTGCCCGCCGTCGTGCACGGCACGTTGAAGCCGATCGGCCCGATGCCGGTGAGCCGGCCCTGGTTCATGCCGACCAGCCGATCGCCGACCATCACCGGACCGCCGGAATCGCCCGGCTGCGAGCAGTATTGGTTGATGCTCGTGCCGTCGAGCTCACCCCACACGACGCCGCAGTCGGTGCCGGTGGTGCGGCCGCTCGAGCACACGGTGGTGCCGGCGCCCGGCGCGTCGCCGACACCCGCGATGGTGGTCGGGCCGACGGTGCGCACGGGGTTGATCCGCTCCGGATTCAGTTCCAGGACAGCGTAGTCCAGGCCCTTGCCGTCATCGGAGAACGCGACGGTGCCGAGCACCCCTGCCTCCGGCAGGCGTTCGGCGATCACCCGGGCACCGGTGGGCGCGCAGTGCCCCGCGGTGATGCCGACGAGCCGGCCGGCAGCGTCGTGACCGATCGTGGTCAGCGAGCACACCGAGTTGTTCTCGAAGGCGACGCCGGAGCCGCCGCCCAGCTCCGCGATCGGCCGCGCGGACGCGGTACCGGCGGCCGCGACCACCACCGACGCCATGGCCGCCGTCACCAGCGCCATGGACCTGAATTTCCTTGTCACTTCTCTCCTATTCGAAAAAGCGAGCACAGCAGGAACTCCGTGCTCACCAGGACCGGGGAGGGAACCGCCCCCGACACACACTGTGCGGTCGCCGTTTCGGCAAGCGAAACGCCTGCGCTGGGGACTCGCCGGGCGAGCGCCCACTGAAAAGCATTCGCGCGAACCGGCTTCCATCCTCCCCGCTCGTAGCCGCGGCCGATCCGCCTGGCCCACGAGACTCAAATGTTATACGCCGTCGGCGACTCCACCGCGAATCCTGACGCGTCGGGATGGACAGCCGCGACGAACACGGTGGCGCAGTGCGGGATTCGCCCGTCCGCTACAGGTACGACGTGTCGTTCACCAGCCGCACGGACGACCCGCCGTCCGGATAGAACTCCGCGATCGACAGCGACGCCAGATCCAGATGCAGCCGGTACAGCAGTGCGGGCCCGACGCCGAGCGCCAACTGCAGCAGCGTCTTGATCGGCGTCACATGGCTGACCACGACGAGGTTCGCGCCCGGGTACAGCCCGATCAGGTCGCGACGAACCGCGTCCACCCGCTCGCGCACCTGGTCGAAGCTCTCCCCGCCCGGCGCGGGCAGCGAGGGATCGCCGAGCCAGCGGCCGTGCAGATCCGGATCACGCTCGGCCGCCTCGCGGAAGCTCAAGCCCTCCCACTCGCCGAAGTCCGTCTCGATGAGCCCGTCCGAGACCGTGAGCGGGGCGCCGAGCGCGGCCGCCGCGGCCTCGGCGGTGTCGCGCGCCCGGCTCAGCGGCGAGGTTAGCACCGCGGAGATACCGCCTTTGGCGGCAAGCATTTTCGCGGCGCGCGCGGCCTGCTCGCGGCCCAGCTCGGTGAGCGGTGGATTGCCGCGTCCCGAATAGCGGCGCTGCACAGACAGTTCGGTCTGACCGTGCCGCAGCAGGAGCAGCCGGGTCGGGCGGCCGGTGGCGCCGGTCCAGCCCGGCGCGGGCTGCGCGGCGACGGCCGAGACCACCGGATCCTCCACCACCGAGGGCTTTTCGGCCTCGCGGGCGTTACGCACCTCGTTGACCAGGCCGCCGTCGTCCATCGCCTCGTTCGCGAGGCGGTCGGCATAGGAGTTCTCCGCACGCGGAATCCAGGTGAAGCTCACCCGTTCGAAACCCGCGACCAGCCGGCGAGCGCGGTCGGCGAGCGGAACCATGGCCGCATGCTTGACCTTCCAGCGGCCGGACATCTGCTCGACCACCAGCTTGGAATCCATTCGCACCGAGACGATCTCGGCGCCGAGCTCGGCGGCGGCCTCCAAACCGGCTATAAGACCGCGGTATTCGGCGACATTGTTCGTCGCGACTCCGATGTACTCGCGGCGCTCAGCGAGCACCCGCACATGGTCGGCGGCGTAGACGACGGAGCCGTACCCGGCGGGGCCGGGATTGCCGCGCGAACCACCGTCGGCCTCGACGATCACCTCGCGTTCGGTCACCGCAGGGCCGGCCTCGTCCGAGCGGTCACAGCCCCGATTCCTTGGTGCGCACGAGGATCGCGCCGCACTCCGGGCATCGCACGACCACGTCGGGAGCGGTCTTGGCGATCCTGGCGATTTCGCCGCGGTCCAGCTCGATCCGGCACGCGCCGCAGCGACGAGCCTGCAGCAGCGCCGCGCCGACGCCGTGCTGGGTGCGCTGACGGTCGTAGATGGCCATCAAATCGTCCGGGAACAGCGAGATCAGCTGAGACCGATCGGCCTCGCAGCGGCCCTGCGCCACCTCAAGATCCGCGAGGGCCTCGTCGCGCTGGGTCTTGGCGTCGGCCAGCTCCTGCTCGGTCTTGTCCAGCCGGGCGCCCGCGTGCTGATAGTCGTCGGCGGAGGCCTCGCGCTTCTCCATCACCTCGAGCAGTTCGTCCTCGAGCACCGAGCGCCTGCGCTCCAGGCTGCCGAGTTCGTGCTGGATCTCCGAAAGCTGTTTGGCGTTCACCGTTCCGGCGGTCAACATGCCCTTGTCGCGGTCCTCGCGCTTGCGGACCGCGTCGACCTCGCCCTCGAGCTTGCGGATGTCGCGGTCGAGGTCGTCGAGCATGATCTGCACCGCGACGGCGGCGTCCTTGTGCGCGTTGCGCTCGGTCTCCAGCCGGGCCACCTCCTGCTGTTCGGGCAGCACGGTGCGGCGGTGCGCGATCCGCGTCAGCTCGGCGTCGACAGCGGCGAGCTGAAGCAGCTTGGCCTGGATCGGTGGTTCGACATTCAACGCGGACAAACTCCTGGACGCTATGGACGGGTGATGTTCAACCGTACCCCGCCAACCCTCCCCCGCCGACCGACGCCGCACCAATCGGTGTGGGTGAGGATGTGAGCTCGTCGTGGGTGGGTTGCT
>NZ_BAGH01000123.1 GCF_000308715.1 Nocardia tenerifensis NBRC 101015 | reverse complement strand
CAGTGCCCGTCCGCGTGGTCGTCGCGCACGATGCTCTGCGCGGGCAGCCGCAGCCCGATCGCCCCACGCCGCAACCCGGCCTCGATGCGCCGCGCGCCGAACTCCGGCAGCGCCGCGATCGAGGGGTGCAGGCGGCCCGCGTCGGCGTCGGCCTGCACGGTGGTGTAGTCGAGCCGGGCGCGCGAGCGCACCAGCGCGCGCCGCACCGAGAAACGTTGCGGCTCAGCGTTTTCGTCGAGCTCGATGGTCCAGAGCGCGGCGGGCCTGGTCTGCTCGGGCAGCAGGCTCGCGGTGCCCTCCGAGAGCACCGGCGGGTGCAGCGGCACGGTGCCGTCGGGGAGGTAGAAGGTTTGCCCGCGGGCGCTCGACTCCTTCGCGAGCGCGCCGTGCGGGTCGATCACGGCGCCGACGTCGGCGATGGCGTAGTGCAGGAGGAAGCCGGTGCGGGTGCGTTCGAGATGGAGAGCCTGGTCCAGATCCATGGCCCCCGGCGGGTCGATCGTCACGAACGGGATGTCGGTGCGATCGGCCCGGTCGCCCGCGAACGCGTCGGACGCGTCGCGGGCTCGGGCGACTGCCTCGGCGGGATACGCCGAGGCCAGGCCGAACTCGGATCGAATGGCGCCGAAATCTACCGGCGCCGAGACGATCCGCTGATGCAATTCCACGCTGAGAGCGCCAGACCTACTGCAGCGCCAGCATGGTGCCGTTCAACGAGTCGAACGGTCCGTACACGGTGAACGTGACATGTCCGCCCGGGACCGCGGCCGACACCGCGGCCGCCGCGTCCAACGCTTCACCGAACGAAGCCGCCGAAGGATGGGGCAGACCCGAGAGGGTCTGTCCGAAACGGTTCTGGGCGACCCAGACCGTGTCGGCCGGGCTGAGGTCGACCTGCACCCCACCCGGCAGCGGCGTCACCGCTACGGCGCCGGCGGAACCGGCGCCCATCATGGCGAAAACCGAAGCAGCCCCGGCGATCAACGCGCCGGCGACCAGTGAGCGAACAATCCGCATAGAGTTGAGACCTGCTTTCCCGCATTCGAAGTGTGAAGGGCTCGTTGCGGCCACGCAACGGGCCGTGCCAACGCGACTACTTTATGACGTCGATCACGGTCCGGCTAGTTACCGGCGCATACGCCCGGCGAGTTCGCCGCGCGGGCACCCTCGCGACGTGGCTGCTAACCTGGCCGCCGTAGCGGGGGTCACATTTCGCCCGCACATTCGGACATGTCCTGTACGTCGACGATTGGGAGTTCCACAGCTATGTCATCGCTTCTCTTCGACTACCTGGCGCCGTTGATCGGCGCGGACCAGGCGGCGTATTGGGCCCAGGTCTTCGTCGTCGCGCCGCTCTGACCCACAAGCCTTCTGCCCCAACCTGTCGCCTCCCGTTCACCGGACGGGAGGCGACTTTCGTCCCGGACCGCTAGCATCCCGCTCCGTGATCAGAACTACCGCCGCTCTCGCGGCCAGCGCTACCCTCTGTGCCCTGCTGCTCACCGGCTGCGGGGACGACAAGGCCTCCAGTGCCGCCCCCTCCTCGGCATCCGCCACGCAGTCGAGCGGCGACGCGCAAGTCGTCGACAACGTGAAGGCCGGCGCGTTCGTCGTCAGCTTCCGCGGCGCGTTCCCGAAGCTGGCCGACGGCAAGGACGATGCGAAGATCGCGACCATCCTCAGCGACACCTGCAAGGAGATCAAGGCGAACAAGTCCGAGGACGATATCGTCAAGAGCATCGTCAAGCGCTCGTCCGGCAAGACCGAGGCCACCCCCGAGGAGGCCAGGGCCGTTTACCAGATGGCCAAGATGATGTGCTGAGCTGTCACCGCTTCAGCCACGGCAGATAGTCGGGCAGATATTTCAGCAGATAGCCGATGGTGATCATGCTGACGACGGCGATGACGGGAATGAGCACGGACATCGGTCCGGTCCTTACGTTGGGCTACCGGTGCGGGTCGTCCGGCGCCGCCGAAAACGGCGGCGGCGGTACCTGTATCGGTATACGCCGCCGGTGTTACGTGCGTGTACCGTTCTCGGTCACCGTCGGCGATTCTTGCGGCGAATCGAGTTCGCGCTGGGCGGGGCTCGCGGGTATCGCCGCGGGCTCCCCGGCGGCCGAAATCTCGAACGTGGAGGGCTTTTCGGTGACCGCCGCAGGCTTGTCGGCTGCCGCCGTGGACTTTTCGGTGATCGCCGCGCGCTCATCCGCTGCCGCCATGGACTTTTCGGTGAAGGCCGCGCGCTCATCCGCTGCCGCCGTGGACCTATCGGCGACCGCCGCGTGCTCATCGGACTTCTCCGGCGTCCGCGACTGCGGCGTCGCCCGCTCGAGGAAGCGCAGCAACTCCACCGGAAACGGCAACACCAACGTCGAATTCTTCTCCGCCGCAACCTGAACGACGGTCTCCAGTAGCCGAAGCTGCAGCGCGGCGGGCGACTCCGACATCTGCGCGCCCGCCTGGGCCAGCATCTGCGAGGCCTGCAACTCACCCTCGGCGGAGATCACCCTGGCTCGGCGCTCGCGCTCCGCCTCGGCCTGCCGCGACATGGAGCGTTTCAGCGAATCCGGCAGCGCCACATCCTTGATCTCCACCCGATCGATGTGCACACCCCAGCCGAGCGCCGGGCTGTCGATCATGATCTCCAGGCCCTTGTTCAACTCCTCACGATTGGACAGCAGCGCGTCCAGATCGCTCTTGCCGATGATGGAACGCAAAGAGGTCTGCGCCACCTGCCCGACGGCGAACAGATAGTTCTGCACCTCGACCACCGCGAGCACCGGGTCGATCACCCGGAAGTAGACGACCGCGTCCACCCGCACCGTCACGTTGTCGCGCGTGATGCCCTCCTGCGCGGGCACCGGCATGGTGACGATCTGCGTCGACACCTTGCGCATCCGGTCGATGAACGGAACCAGCATGCGCAGCCCGGGATCTCGCGTCCCGACCACCCGCCCGAACCGGAAGATCAGCGCCTTCTCGTACTGCGCGACCACCCGCGCGCTCGCGGCGGTGAGCACGCCGCCCAATCCCACTATGCCGACGACAATGGCGAGAATGTCCATCTCTGGCCCCGAATCGCGCCCGCTGGCAACAGATGCGGGCGCCTGGGCGCTCCGGCCCCGCGGCTACCTCCATCATGGCACCGCGGGACGCGCTCCGGGCGAAGATCAGTCCGCGCGCTAGGCGACGGCCATTCGCCGCACGGCCGTGCCGTGGTCGAGGCTCTTCTGGTTGTCGCCGGAGACCAGCGTGCCGAAGATCCGCACCGTTTCCCCCGCCGCCGGCGTGAACGGTTCGGCGTCGGGGATCTTCGCGGCGGTGACGGAGACGCTCTGGCGCTCCGCGTTGCACGTCGCCTTGGTCGTCGCGCCGATCGTCTGCTGCGCGCCTTCCGCCAGGCCCCGGACGAACACCTGCAGCGTCACCGGCTTGTCCGTCGCCTCGCAGACGTAGGTCACCGACACCGTCACGCCGTCGCCCGTCAACTCTGCGGCGGTGATGTCGATCTTCGTCGTCGGCGCCGCGGGCGGGGTGGTGGTCGGCTCGGCGCCGCCCGCACCGGCACAGGCCACGGTGGCCAGTGCGGTCGCGGAAACGACGAGCCCCGCGCGGCGCAGCATGGTGTGAACGTTGATGACGTACTCCTAGCGATCGATCCTGCGACGGCCCGATTCGGGCACGAAACCTCGACCGACAATGTACTGGCATCCAGCCCGCCCCGGTGACCCCAAACAGTCGGTCACAGAGCAGATCTCAACCGTTAACCCACAGTTCGCCCGGCGACCACCGAACTCGAAAGGCGGACGAGTTGGCCTGTAAGCCGGATCCTGTCCCCGGTTCGCACGGGGGCGACCATCCATCTGGACACACCGTCACCGGGTGCCTCGAGCGGTCCACCCGCAGGCTCGGGCGAGCAGCCCTCGAACACCTGCGCAGCCGCACCGCGAACGGTGCGACCTTCGACCTTGCTCCGGGCGGGGTTTACCTAGCCGCCCCGGTCACCCGGGGCGCTGGTGCGCTCTTACCGCACCGTTTCACCCTCACCACACGACCGAAGGCCGTGGGCGGTCTGTTTTCTGTGGCACTGTCCCGCGGGTCACCCCGGGTTGCCGTTAGCAACCGCCCTGCTCTGTGGAGTCCGGACTTTCCTCGGCCCCGGGCTGCGGCACACGCGTGCCCGTTCCCGATGCCGCGGTCGCCCGGCCAACTCGTCCGCCGTGCCAGCGTACTGTCATCGCCTACTCCGCCACGGTGCGGGGGCCGCCGACGCAGTACGGTTGGGTGCCATGGAACGTGTCGAGGTCGGCTTCCCGTCCGGAAGCGAGCAGTGCGCCGCCTGGCTCTACCGTCCGGATGGTGCGCCCAAGCCCCGTCCGCTCGTCATCATGGGGCACGGCCTCGGCGCGAACAGGGAGATGGGACTCGACCGTTACGCACGGCGTTTCGCCGCGGCGGGCATGGCGGTCCTGGTGTTCGACTATCGGCATTTCGGCGCGAGCCAGGGCGAGCCGCGTCAGGTGATCCGCATCGGCCGCCAGCGCGAGGACTGGCAGTCGGCCATCGCCTACGCGCGCACCATCCGCGGCATCGACGCGACCCGAATCGCATTGTGGGGCACCTCGTTCAGCGGTGGACACGTGCTCGCGGTGGCGCCGCACGACGACTACCTGGCCGCGGTGGTCGCGCAGGTTCCGTTCACCAGCGGCTGGTCCTGCGCGATGGCCAAGGGGCCGATCAGCATGACCAAGGTGACCGCGATCGCCGCCACCGATCTGCTCATCGGCCCGCTGCGGCGCAAGCCCGTCGGAATCCGGCTGGCCGGGCGCAAGCGGGCGGCGGCGCTGATGAGCGCGGCCGACGTGCCGGAGGGCAACGGCAGGCTGGCCGAGGAGAGCGAGCACTACAAGCCGAAGGTGGCCGCGCGCGTGGCCTTTTCGGCGCTGTTCGACTCGCCGGGCAAGCGCGCCAAGGCTTTGAAGATGCCGGTGCTCTACGCGCTGTGCGAGGACGACTCGGTCACCCCGATCAAGTCGGCGTTGCGCGCGGCCGAGCGCACCAAGCACGCGGTCGTGAAGCGTTACCAGGCAGGGCATTTCGACATCTACTTCGACGACGTGTTCGAGAAGGCGGTGTACGACCAGACGGAGTTCCTGGTGTCGGTCCTGCGGCCGTGAACGACTCCGGCGCGGCCGGTGCCGTATCGTAGGGTGCAGCTCCATTCCTGTCGTCGTCGATGGCTCGATGCGCCGCGAAGCATCCTCGCTATGAAATCCCTTCTGCCCCACGGGAAGGCCATTCCCGTCCGCCGGTGACCGCCGCGCGGGTCAAGTCCCGCCCCGACCTGCGCCGGGAACGCAGGCAGCGCGCGCACGGCTGCTGGAATCACCTGATCATCGCCCCGCTGTGGCCCAAGCACGGCGTCAACCTCGGCACCATGCTGCGCACCTGCGACGCCGTCGGCGCCTGCATGGCGGTACCGCGCAAGCCATGGATCCCCGACGCCCTCGCCCACGGCAACACCCTGCGCAAACCCCAATGCGTGCACTGGATCAACGGCCGCGTCGACCGCTGGCTGGCGCGTCAGCGCGCCGGCGGCTCCGCCATCGTCGGCGTGGAACTCACCGACGAATCCATCCGCCTCGCCGACCTCCCCACCGCCCGCCGCCGCACCGTCATCGTCCTGGGCCACGAATCCACCGGCATCCCGCCGGAAGGTCTGGCCCTACTCGACGTCGCCGTCGAGATCCCCATGGTAGGCACCGGCCACAGCCTCAACGTAGCCGTAGCCGGCTCCCTGGTCCTCTACAAACTCGCCGGCCTTTGCTGAGAAGGTCTATCGCTCAGGCTGTTTCGGTGAGTAGTTCGCGGGTCAGTGTGTCCGCCCACCACTTTTCGACTCGGGCGGGGGGCCAGCGGCGTTCGACGGTGAGTTCGGTGTAGACGTCTATGTTGCAGATCGCGGCGTAGATGTCGAGGGCGGTCGGGAGGTCGTGGCGCAGGGCGCCGGGGGGCCAGGCGGTGAAGACCTGGCGGTGAGCGTCGTCGGCGCGGGCGCGGGCGTCGCGATAGGACTGTGCGAGTTCGGGTTCGGTGCGGCCCGCCTCGCGCACCAGGACGATCACCTCCCCCGCGCGCTCGAACAACCGGCGGGCGTAGGCGGCCATGGCGGCGAGTTGGGCGGCCGGTTCCGGCGCGTCCTCTAGTTCGGCGAGCAGGCGCGAGAGATCGGCGGACAGGTCGGCGGCGTCGGCGAGCGCCCAGGTGAGCCCGTTCTTGTTGCCGTAGGCGGCGTAGACGGTCGGCACCGAGACGCCGGCCTCGCGGGCCACGTCGCGCACCGTGGTCGCGGCCCAGCCCTTCGTGACGAAGAGGCGGCGAGCAGCGCTGGCGATCTCGGCGCTGGTCTGCTGCGCCTGCGCGGTGCGGCGCAGCGAGTCGTAGCGGCGGCGGGCTGGTTCCTCGGTCACAAGGGTTCCTCTTTCATTTTTCGCTACTTATATTCAATATATGACTATAAAGACAGAGCGCGTCGGCGCCTGGCCGTTCTCCCGCATCGGTGGCTTGGCCGGACTCGGGTTCGCCTTGATCATCGTCGGCGCGAACCTGATCCTCCTACCCGCGGACATGCCCCTCATCGGCGCGGGCGTCGACGAGGTCGTCACCTTCTTCACCACGAAAGCCGTTCCCGCCCAGTTGTCCTCGGCGTGCACGCCGGCGGCGTGGCTGTGCGTGGTCGTGTTCGGCGCGGCCGCCGTCGCCACCATCTGGCCGCGCGAGCGCGCCGCGGGCTCCGCGTGGTCACTGGTCGGCTTCGCCGGGCTGCTCCTGCAAACCGCCACCTTCGTCGGCGTCGTCGCCATCCGCCTGGCCCTCAGCGCCACCTCCGACCACACCCCCGCGGCCACCGCCGGCCTCTGGGCGATGCACAACGCCCTGTTCACGCTCAACGGCGTGTTCCTCGCGACCGCCATGCTCGGCCTGTCCGTCGGCGGCCTGCGCACCGCGCTCATCCCCCGCTGGCATGCCGTTCTCGGAATAGTCGCGGCCGCAGCGCAATTCGTCTCCGCCAGCATCACCCCCATGGTCATCGATCACGAGGGGCCGCTGGGCCTGATCAGTTTCGTCAGCTGGCTGCTGTGGGTGGTCTGGCTCGTCGCGTACGGCATCGCCCTCATGCGCCTGCGGCCCGAGCGTCAGCCGCTCGTGGCCTGAACCCCGGACCTTCTGTGCCGCAGTCATTCTCAGAGCGCCGGTAGATTGCGGGGAAGGACGAATTCTGGGGAGGAACCGATGATCGATCCGTTGAGTTTGGAAGCTGGACGCGCCCGCCTGCTCGACCGGCTGCGTGAGCTGCGCCGCGACGTCACCGAGCTGTCGGCGGCGTACGGTGCGCTACAGACCTCCGGCCTGCTCATCGACACCGAAGGCATCGGCGCGCTCACCACCCCCGCCTACTGTGTGGCGGGCGCCCGGGAGGTCTTCGAGGAGGCGTCGATCGAGCTCGACGCCGCCGCCGACGCGCTCGACCGGGCGGGCATGTACACGACGCGGCTGCGCCCGGTCGTCCTCGACTGAGTCGTGAGCGCCCGTGATTCCGCATACCGTCGGCTCGAGCGGGCCGTTCGCGGCTACGGCGTGATCAGCGACTGGAACGCGGCACGCACGTCGGCATCGCCGGAGCTCACGTAAACCTTCGAGGGAGGGCCGAAATCGTGGTGGCCGTAGAAGGTGTACTCCAGAACTTCCGGACAGCTGGCCCCGCCGATCTCCACGCGGGTGTCTGCGATGAGCCGCCCCGTTCTCACCTCGAATATCCGCAGCGGGACAGCCTTTTTCTGGAACGTGACGTCGGTGTAGGCCATCGACTCGCCGATATGCGGTATCCCGGCTTTGTTTTCGTACGTGCACGTCGCGACCGGTGCGCCGAACTCCGTCGATCCCATGCACATCACCACGGCGGCGTCGGCGGCGTCGCCGGCGGTCCAGTCGGGCGGAAAGAGCCCGGCTATCTCGTCATTGCCGTACAGCAGAGCGTGATTGAGCCCGGGGCCGTAGGGCGCGGCTCCGCTGTACGGGGCCGGCTCGGTGCAGTAGCGCGGTTGACTACCCCGTACCGGAGTGCGCAGCAGATCCCGTACCTTCGCCAGTTCGATTGCCCGCGTGGCCTTCTCGACTCCCTGCCGGGCCCGCTCGGTCAGCGGATGGCCCGGGTATCCATCGAGCACCTGCTGGTAACGCGATCTCGCCTGCGGCCAATCCTGGGCCGTCATGAGTTGATCGCCGCAGTCGACCAGCGCCGTGGGCGCTATCCGCGCGACGATCTCGGTCAGGTGGTTCAGCGCGGCCGCGCGCGGCTGTTGGCTGAGCCAGTCGGTGATCGCCGAGGTCCGGCAGGGGTCGGCGGTGGGCAGCCGGTCCGAGAACCGGTGCAGGACATGGTCGGCCATGGTCTCGTGACCGGGTAGTCCGGTACGCACGGTGGACATGCGGTCGACGCCGAGGCTCAATGCCTGGATATCGCCGGCCAGCGCGCCATCCAGATCCTGCTCCGCCTCGCGCAGCAGACGACAGGCGCGTTCGGTGTGATCGCCGCGCGCGGCGAGCGGTGCGTCGGCGACGGTGTCCCCCAACCATCTTCGGTCCAGCACCGACTGCGCTCCGCCGCAGTCACCTCGATGCCGGGCCGCATCGATGTCGCGTCCGATGTGCACGGCTTCGAAGCGAAGCAGGCCGAGCGCCAGCAGGACCGGAATCAAGACGCCGAGGGCCGTCACGCGCTGCCGCGCGACTCGACCGCGGCCGAGCGTCTGTCGTGCCCGCACCAAAATCCAGCTGTGCACGACCAATAGCGCCCACCACACCACGACGACTATCTCGAACCACGTCGTGCGCGCGACGGTGGCGAGGGTGACGACGAGCGAAATCGTAAGCAGGCCTGTCACTGCCGCGAGCCGCCGACGGCCCAGCATCACATACCCCACGCCTAGCAGTGAGGCATTGCCGAGGACGACGGCCAGAGGGTCGCGATGTGCGCGTGTTCGTTGCTCCATGACCGGTGACACCTTCTGGGCGAGTGATGGATTCGCCGGTCAGTGTGCGCGGACAGTCGCGGGAGGGGTCCCGCGCGGACCGGACCTGAATTGCCCTCCGCAGCAGCGCATTCGGGTCCGGAGCGTGAAACAGTCTCAGTTGTCCGGGTCGTCGAGCAGGCGCAGATCGGCCGGCACGAGAGTGGTGCTGTCCATCAGTTCACGAATCAGATTGTGGTTCAGGGTATTGCCGATCGGCTCGCCCACCTCCTCGCGGGTGAGTCCGGGCACGCCCTCGTTGGACAGCCGCGTACGCACCTTCTCGACGATGCGCTCGACCCGCTTGGCGTTCCAGCCGGAGTCGGGTTGCAGATCATCGAGGTGCACGGCCGCCTGACGCCACGCCATCGGCTGAGGGTAGGGCTCCTGCAACAGATATCGCTGGGCCAGCACCACGAGGATCAGCCGTTCCGTCGGCGACAGCCAGTAGGTGCGGGGCTGCGCGGTGGGGTCGGCGGGGTGCACCGGCACCGGATTCTCCTCCGGGCCCGCCACATACAGCTCCAGCACGTGAATCCGGCTGCCGGAGCCCGGAATGAACAGCGGCGTGTAACCGGTCTCCAGCGGTATCGGTTCCTCGCCCGCGAACAGCAGGCGCGAACCGGGGAACCGGACCGGCGTGCGCCCGAGGGTGCTGACCCACCAGCGTCGCCGGTGCCGGACCAGCACGCCGTGGCAGCGGCTGACCTTGCGGTCATCACCCCCGAGACACACGTCCACCTCGGGTTTGTTGCGCCCGAAACGGATTCGCCGCCCCTCTGTCGGGTTCGCGATCACCCCTCCGGTCACCGCGAGCGCGAACAGGGTGCCCGGCGCGGCCGCCGAGACTCCGCGCGCCAGGCTGCCGTGGTCCGCCCGGAGTCGTTCGAACTCGTTCATCGCATCCACCCTCGGTCCCCGAATTCCACGGTAAGCGAGCGGGATCGGGACCGGTCCCGCACGAGGCGTCACTCGGGCGCGGGCAGCTTCTGGGCGACGAAGGTCGCCATGGTGGTGGCGAGATCACAACGCTCCTGCGGTGATTGCGGCCCGGTGAGTATTACCAAGACGAGCTCGACGACCGACTCGGACGCCGCGGTCACATACGGGCGGTGGACGACTCGGACCACACATGTGTTGTTGCCGTCGCCATCCGGTGTGATGAAAGCCTGTCTGCCCGCGAGCGTCACCGGCCTGCCGTCGGCGGCGTGCAATGGCGGGTTGCGGTCGAACCGCACGACAAGCGACCCCTTGATGATCGTGCTGTGCCATCGGCACTCCCAGTCGCCGAAGCCGGCCTCGGGCGTATCGGCCGCGACGCCCGGGTAGCCCGACAGCTCGGCGCGTTCGATCAGCGCACACGCGTCCAGGCGAGCCAGCGAGTTCGGCGGCGGCGGTTCAGGTCGCCGCGGCAGTGGTCCGCGCGACGCCACGTCGACGACGGTGGCGGTCGCGACGTCGGCGATGCCGCACAGATCAGGCCGGACGTCGCCGATGTCGCGGACATCTACCTCGACGCTGTACTGGCCGGGCAGAAGCACTGTGCGTCCGCAGCTTTCGGCCTCCGGCGGCAACCGGACGATCCCGATTCCGCCGGTCCGTTCGATCGGCGCCGTCGGCGGCTGCGGCTGCTTCGCCAACTCGATCACGACATCGACCTTCCCTCCGTAGGGCCGCAGCAGAATGTCGCATCGGTTGAAATTGCCGTCCTCCGGGTGCTGTTCGGCGCTGCCGTGGAACCGCTCGAAGGCCTTCGGATCGGTGAGCGCGCAGGGGTCTGCCGTCCGCGGGTCACCGACGATCGATGCGGAGGCCGTCGGACCTCGACCGGACGGCGAATCGACTGCGCGCCAAACGAAGACACCGGCCGCGACGAGAACCGCGACACCGACGAGCAATCCGCCGATCACACGGCCCGAAATCCGCTGTCTTACAACGCTCGGCCGGTCGGCGACCTCCTCGAGCATCGCCCGCGCACCGGCGGCGCTAGGCCGCTTCGCCGCATCCGTGCGCAGCATCGCCGACAAGGCCGGCGCGAGCGGGCCCGCTCGGCGCGGCGACGCGACCTGACGATTCGCCGTGCGCCGCATGAGCTCCATCGGCTTGCCCGCATCCCCGAACGGTGAGTGCCCCTCGACCGCGGCGAACAAGGTTGCGCCGAGCGAGAATACATCCGACGCCGCCGTCGGTTCGGTCCCGTGGGCGACCTCGGGCGCGAGATAGCCGAGGGTGCCGGCGAACGACCCGGTTCCGGTGACCGTCGTGTCGGCGAACACGGCGCGCGAGATCCCGAAGTCCCCCAGCTTCGGCCGATCCTCGCCGGTGACAAAGACATTGCTCGGCTTGATGTCCCGATGTAACACACCGGCGGCGTGCACCGCCTCCAGCGCATCGGCCAGCCGCGCGCCGATGGCCGCCGCCCGTCCGGGTGCGAGCACGCCGAGTTCGTGCAGGCTCTGCCCGGGGACGTACTCCATGACCAGCCACCACTCGCCGTCCTCGGTGACGAGATCGAAAACCGTGACTATGCCGGGGTGATTCAGCTTGGCCAGCAGCGCGGCCTCCCGCCGCACCCGCCGAATCCCCTTCCCGTCCGCCCCGCCGGTCGGCAACGCGTACTTGAGCGCGACCGCGCGGTCGAGCTCGATATCGGTGGCCCGCCAGACATCGCCGTGCGCGCCGGTGCCGATCCGCTCCTCCAGCCGGTAGCGCCCCGCAATCCACTGACCGACGCGCATCCATCCTCCCGACCGACACGATTCGGGAGAAAACTCTATGCTTCTCGCTGGTCATGCGAGGCGAAACCGGGCCTTGGGAGCGCCTTTTCGACCGACACCACGGCGCGGTAGGTCAGGTGTGCCGCGTACCGCCCACCACCGCGTAGTACCACGCCTCCGGCCGGGCGCCCGAGTCATAGCACCGGTCCGTCGCCGAACCCAGGTTCTCCGCGGTGATCCGATCGATCTCACAGTCCTGCCGAGAATCGAAGGGTCCCACAATGTGTGGCTTCGCCGCCGCGGGCCCGGCCGCCCCCAGCATCAGTGCGGCGATGACCGCGGCCGCTCCGGCCAATCGTATGAACATCTCTGCCTCCCTGTCGCTTTCCCGATCACCCTCGGTGGTGGGCGACCCGTCAGCACGGTGACACGGACCTCGCGGGACCCCTCCCGCCCGCAATCTCGCTACGCCGCAGCAGGATCGGTGTCCGACCGGTGAGTAGTTCCTGGCGGCAGCCGGCTCGGTCTCTACGGATCGGCGTCAACTCGCGGACGTCATCGTGCCCGGAGGCCGTCGAGGATAAGGGAGACGACCGCCGCGGAGTCGGCTTCGGTCTCGGCGGAGCGCCATTCCGCAGCGTGGGTCGGGTCGTGGAAGCGGCTCGTCGCGTTCAGTACGGCTTGTGCGATCACTTCCGGCTCGCCGGCGGTGAAGTCGCCGGTGGCGACACCGTCGATGATGATGTCGCGGACCTGGGCGAGCAGGAAGCCGACATGGCCGGCGGCCACGGTGCTGTGCTCGGCAGCCAGCGCTCGGAAGGTGGCGAACAACTCCGGGTCCTGCCTGGCCTTCGCCCATTTGATGGCGAACATACTGGTGAGCAGTGTTCGCAAGCGCTCGGCCGGGGGCAGTGCGGAGTTCTGCGCCGCAGCAGCGAGTTCGTGGCGCACCTGGTCGAGCCAGCGCCGGATCACGGCCTCGCGGAGCGCGGCCTTGGACGCGAAGTGCCGGTACACGCTGCCATGGCTCACGCCCAGCTGCCGTGCGACGTCGAGCACCGTCGTCTTGTCCGGACCGTGACGACGCAGGATCTCCTCGGTGGCCGACACAATCGTCTCCGCGTCGAGGGGCTCTCCGCGCATCTGGCCTCCTTTCTGCTGGTCGGCCTCGTGAACCTATGTCGCGACCGAGTCAACGGTCAAACCTCGTCATCCGACTGACAACTATTGAAATCTGTCAGCGCAACTCTATAAGGTATCGACATCGCAGCCCCACCGACCGAGGAGACTCGTCATCAACACCTCCACCGCTTCCATCGCCGGCCGCTCCGTGTCCCGAATCGGTTACGGCGCAGCCCAATTGCCGCGGCTGCACGACCGCCCCGACGCGGCCGTTGCCCTGCTCCGGCGCGCCGTCGAGCTGGGCGTGAACCACGTCGACACCGCCGAGTTCTACGGCTTCGGCTTCGCCAATACCGTGATCCGCCAGGCCCTGCGTCCCGAGGACGACGTCCTGGTCATCACCAAGGTCGGTGCCGACCCCAATCCGGGCGGGCCGGTGCCGCTGCGGATCGCGCAGCGGCCCGAACAGCTGCGGGCCAGCGTGGAGGACAACCTGCGCAGTCTCGGCGTCGACCAGCTCCCCGTGGTCAACCTCCGACGCCTGGACACCGGCCCCGGCCTGCGTCCCGTGGGCGACCAAGTGGTCGACATCGACGACCAGCTGGCGACCATGACCGCCCTGCGCGACGAGGGCAAGATCGGCGCGATCGGCTTGAGCAGCGTCACCCTCGAGGTCCTGCTCCGTGCCCTGCCGGCCGGCATCGTCTGTGTGCAGAACGCGTACAGTCTCGTCTCCCGGGACGACGAGGACACGCTGCGGCTGTGCACGTCCGAGGGCATCGCGTGGGTGCCGTTCTTCCCACTCGGCGGAGAATTCCCGAACTTGCCCAAGGTCACCGACGAACCGGCCGTGCACGCCGTGGCCGAGTCCCTGGACGTGACCCCGGCCCAGGTCGGGCTGGCCTGGTTGCTGCACCACGCGCCGAATATCCTGCTCATTCCCGGCACCGGCGACCCCGCGCATCTGCAGGCCAACATCGCGGCCGGCGAGATCGCCTTCGACCGGGACACGCTGGCCACTCTCGACGCCGTCGAATCCCGTTCCAGCAACGTCGCGATCGGCCCGGCGTCGTGAGGGCCGTCGTCTACCGCGACAACGGCGGTCCCGACGTGCTCCACCTGGTCGACCGCGAACCGCCGGTGCCCGCTCCCGGGGAGGTCCGCGTCCGGGTGGCCGTGTCCGGGGTCAACCCCACCGACTGGCAGGCCCGCGCCGGCCAAGCCATGGCGTTTCCGGAGATCACGCCGCACCTGGACGGCGCAGGCGTGATCGATGCCGTCGGCGCGGGGGTCGATCGGAGTCGGGTCGGCCAGCGGGTATGGCTGTTCATGGCCGCCGCGGGACGGCCCACCGGCACCGCCGCGGAGTTCACCGTCGTGCCGGCCGAGCAGGCCGTGCCGCTGCCGGACGAAGCCGATTTCGACCTCGGCGCCGCCCTCGGCGTTCCCGCGCTCACCGCGCACCGCGCACTCACCGTCGCCGAAGACGGACCGCGCAGGCTTGGGCCCGGCGCACTGGCGGACAAGGTGGTACTCGCCGCGGGCGGGGCCGGGGCGGTCGGGCACGCGGTGATCCAGCTCGCCCGCTGGGCCGGCGCCACCGTGATCAGCACGGTCAGCAGCTCAGCGAAGGCCCGGCTGGCCACGGCCGCCGGCGCCCACCACGTGATCGACTACCGCGCGGGTGACCCGGCCGCCGAGATCCGCGCGATCGCCCCGGAAGGCGTCGACATCGTCGCCGAAGTGGCGCTCGGCGCGAACCTCGCCCTCGACCTGGCCGTGCTGCGGCCGCGCGGCACGATCTCGACCTACGCCAACGACGGTGGTCGCCCGGTCGAATTGAACGTGGGGCAGCACATGGTGCGCAACACCCGCATGCAGTTCCTCGTGCTCTACACCGCAGGCCCCGATGTCCGCGCCGCGGCCGTCGCGGATGTCGCCGCCGCGGTCCGCGACGGCGCCCTGCCGGTCGGCGAGGAACACGGCCTGCCCCTGATCCGGTTTCCGCTCGACCGCACCGCGGATGCCCACCGAGCCGTCGAGGGCCGCATGGTCGGCAAAGTGCTGGTCGACATTCGGTAGCGGGCACCTGGCGCGCTGTGGCATTCTCACCACGCCTCTTCACATTGACGCGCGCCTTCGGCAGTCAGTCCGTCAGAAAGCGAAGCGCGCTTTCCGGTATGGATAGACGGGGAGCACGTCGGGAGTCGAGCGTGGATGCGCGACAAGCGTTTTCGCAACGCCCCGGGGAATGCCGAAAGATCAATGGGCCGAGTTCATCTCGTGCATCAATGCGTTGGCCTCCCTGCACCATTGGCGGAGGCCGCGTGTTGGTACCGATGCTCGTTGCGCTACCCAGCGTCTTCCCCGAACCAGGCTTCGGGCACCCGCGTGTACAGATCGTTCGGGTGTTCGGTTGCCGGATAGCGGCCCATAGTCACGTAGACATCGCCGTCCCGGGTGGGGACTATCAGGTGTTCGAATTGGTCCAGCTCGGTTTCGCACCATCGTCGGAGAAGTCTGAGGAATCGGCGGTGCTCAGAGTTTGTCATTCGGGTGTCGTCGGTGCCTACCATAGAGACAGACTAGATGCGTCACTCCAGATAGGTTGTGCCCCAAGGCTTTCCCGAGTAGCGATGCTGTGACACACCTTTGTCATCGCCATGCGCGATGCAGCGGACGGCCTGCGCGAGGCCCAAGATCGTGTCCCACCACTATGCGCTACGACCACGCTCACACCGACCTGGACCGATCCCAACTACATCCTCGTCGCCTACACCGCCATCTCGGGGTCGAATCCATGTGGCGGTCGCTGTTCCATCCGTGCAGCCCACCGCCGAGGGCGATCGGTCAATTCACGATGCCAGAAGAACGAACCGCCGATCTGGTGAACCGAGCCAGTCGATGGGCATGAGAGTTCACGGATTCCGGCTTCGACCACCTCGGAGTCCGGCGGCGGAACAATCGGTGGGCAGCGGTTCCCGCGTAGGTGACGGCGCGCCAGTCGATCTCGCACCGAGCTGGGCAGCATCTTGGGTTGTCCACGGTAGCGATGCCAGAACATCCGCACCGAATCGCAAGACCGGCCGGCCACATCGCGTCCCGTCGAACATCTGCACATGCCGTTGACCGCGCTGGTTGAACCGGCCAGGGCGCCGCGGTGGAAGATCAACCGGGAGTGGCGATCCGGGGGCTGGCAGCACATCACGCAAGGTACATGCAAGATCGACGCAAGCGTCGACAGCGCCGGTGTGAGTAGCGTCGACGGAGTGAAAGATGATCGAAAAAATATGGCACCCCGGCCATTTCGGTTCTCTGTCGGCTTCGGCGGCGCTGATTCGCGTACCGAGTGGCAGAAGAAGGCACAACAGGCCGAAAGCCTGGGCTACGACGTGATCACGGTGCCCGACCATCTGGGCATGATTTCGCCGTTCCCCGCATTGATCACGATGGCGGAGGCGACCAATCGCGTGCACGTCGGCACCATGGTGCTGGACGGGGCCTTCTACCGGTCCGCCTGGCTGGCCCGCGATGTCGCGAGCGTGGCGCAACTGACCGACGGGCGGTTCGAGTTAGGGCTCGGTGCCGGACCGGATTTCGCGAAACCCGAGTTCGAGGCCCTGGGACTGCCGTTCCCCAGCGCGCGGCAGCGCATCGAGCACCTGCGCGAGCTCATCATCGAGACCAAGGCGCTGTTCGCAGGCGATCACCAACCGCCGGTGCATCACCGCATTCCGCTACTGGTGGCCGGAAGTGGTGACCGCCTCCTGCAGGTAGCCGCCGCACACGCCGACACCATATCGCTGGCCGGGATACCCGTCGATGCCGATATCGACTCCGACGCGATCGGCGACGCCGCGCTCGCCCGCCGCTCCCAGTTCGTCCGTGACGCTGCCGGAACACGTTGTGCCGAAATCGAATTGGGGCTGACGGTGCAGGCGGTAGAGGTCGAGGGACACGACGCGGTCGATCTGACACTCGCCCGCATGTTCCAGCCCACCTTCTCCGATGCGCAACTGCGCCACCTGCCCGGGTTCCTCCACGGGTCGGCCCACGGCATCGCCGACACCCTGCGGCGTTACCGCGACGAATACTCCGTCAGCCATTTCTCAGTCAACGAGACACAGATGACAGCGCTGGCGAAGGTGATCGAAGACCTTCGGTGAACGCCGCGACACGGCGCCGGTCGCACTGACCGAACAAGCCAGCGGGAGCGCCGGAAGATCAACGCCCCGAGCCGATCCGAGGCCAGCGAAACATCCTCTCCTGCCGACGAGCGGATATGGCTGATCCGCCTCTGAACGTGTGCATGGCCCTCATGTCAGCAGCTTGGGACGGCGGCCGTGCCCACGTATAGAACGTACAGATACCCTGCCGCCATCACGAGGATCCCGGCGTTGGTCAGCAGGAATGACAAAAGGCTGATGCGGCGGCGATTTGTCCATAGATAGATCAGCAGGAGCAATCCGACCGTGAGCATGATTATCGAGCCCGTAGTCTGAATGCCCTGAAGTAGAGAGTAATCCCGGTCTCGCTGTCCGGAGCTGCCGTGCGCGCCGATATCACAGTAATCGCCGTTAGCCGGAGTGATCACGTATCCGGCGATGGCGATCGCAGGTCCGATGAAGATCGAGCTGACGATGTAGATCACCGCAAACAACCTTGGCCGGTTCTCGAGCACGATGTCAGACACTAACCGACCGTTGTGGCGACAGCGGTTGTCATGCGGAGATTCTGTGTCCGATAACATCCTCAACTGCCGCGACCCGGGCGTTCGGAACCGCCCGCGGGCTCGGCCGGGCGACTGCGCGCTCCATCGAGCCAACGGAAACTGGTGGTGCGAGGCTCCCATTCCCTGCCACCGTTTCCGCTGGCGCTCGCCCTGCGGACCTGGCAACGCACACTACTGCCGCTGCGCGCGTGCGAGCTTGTGACAGAGGCTGTCGGTTGTATCAAGAGGCTCTGCGCCAGAAGAGATTTCATATCGCGGCACGGCCGCACCGTGGGACACTGACGGTCCAGCGCAACAGAGGGAGAGACCATCGTGACCGATGACGCCGTGCAGTCCGCCGAGAACACCGAAGCCGCTGAGGCACAGCAGATCCCGATCACCATACAACCTCCGGAACTACCGTCGGCCGCCGTCGAGGCCCGCGACCAGCTCTTGGCCGCCATCGCCGCCGAGGCTCAGGCGATCACCGCCAAGCAATCGGGCAAGGGCGCTGAGGCGTTGGAAGCACTCGCCCGCGCCTACGTACAGGTAACAGCTGCACCGGCCGTCTCCGTCGCCCCGCTGACGGCGACTCGGCAAGCGGGCGCCCTCCTCATAAAGCAAACTATTCCCGTCTGACCGTCGCTTACCCGCTGGTGACATCTGGTGAAGCACGTGTCTGGTTCGCCGAATGGCGGTGTCGACTCCAACGTTCTATAGCCGCTGCGCGGTCGGTTGCGTAGATTTGCTGGCAGGCAGTCGATCACGTGGACGTCCTCCTCTGCCGCTTATCTGGCGATATCGGCTGCGCCACAGAACGTCCGCAACTGCCGATTTCCGTGCGTTCGATCGAGGCCGAAGTCGTGGGTGCGGCTGCCAGGAGGATGGCCCGTGCCAGTGTGGAGCGCAGGTAGGTAGCACGCGGGCAAAACTCGGGCGCCGCTCGACGCGATCCGGTCGAGGGCGACGGTGCTGGGGCATAGCAAGCTTGCGACATCTTCGCCAGCGCAGGAGGCCCTGATTCGAGGTGCGGGCAGGATGTAGTGGGTAAGGGTCAACCTCACTGACACTTCTTCCAGGAGATGCGGAGGAGGCTGCGGTCCATCTTGACCCAACTTCTCGACCGGCCAGGGTCGAAGGACCGGCTGTCTAGCCACAGGTCGGTGGTGAGGACGAGGTCGAGCTTCTGGTCGCACCGCAGTTGTCGGACCGACCCCTCCAATACACCGCCGGTCGCTTCCCATCGGTAGTCTGCCCGTTCGATGAAATTGCGCTGGAGACGTAGGGGGGACAGGCCTTGGAAGGAAAACGCCGCTTCTAGACCGCCGCGGGCGCCGTCGGCCAGCACCGCGACGCCTTCGATTTCGGCCTCGTCGATGCCGTAGGTGAAGCCCGGTGGGACGTTGACCCTCAGACGCAGCTCGCAGGTCGTGCGGGAGGGGCCAATGTCCTTGCCTTCCTCGGCGCCGAGGTCACGGTAGTCGACGGTGAAAGCCGTGTTGTCCGGCCTGACGGCCGCGACGACCGAGTCGGTCTGACAACCCGAACCCTTGACCGAAATTATGTCGATATCGACCTTCTCCGACGGCCGTGGGTCGGCGCCAGCTGATGGAGCCGTCACGATAACGGCCGCAGACACGACACTCACAAGCACCACACCGCCGAACCGGTTGATCGGCATCCCACCTCCTGAACGCTGATGACCGCTGACATCGGGCCACCGGCCCCGCCGCACCCGATTCACACTGATAGGTCATTCGTTCCGGCTACCGTGTACGGATTGGTTTCGAACAGAAGCAGAACAGAAGCAGTTGGGGAACGGTTGAATATGTCACCGGTGACACACTGGCAGCCAAACCGAATGCCCGACTCGGCGATTCGGCATCGCCCGTAGGGCATCGAGATCAAACGAATGCCCCCTCATGCCGCTGAGCGCTCGATGCTTTGGAGGAGCTGTGTCCCGTACTGCACAGAATTGAAGAACTCGACTTCTCGGAGTGTTTCGACTTTATCGCCCGAATTGACGCCGAACGATCACGGGCTCAGCCGTCGGCGACGATGTCCGCATATCGGTTGCGGCAGAAAACGTTTGACGCCCTCGTCGTGGCAGTGCTCTACTCCACGCCATGACGACTCCGACGAAACTCGAGCCTGCCCCTGTCATCGACGAGACAGCGCGGCTGCTCACCGAACACTACATATTTCCTGAGATAGCCGACCAACTCGCCGGCCTACTACACCGGCGCCTCGCCGAGGGCGCTTATGCCGTCGACGAGGCCGCCGAACTTGCCCGCCTGGTCACTGCGGACTTGCAGTCGGTCAACGGCGACAGACACCTGCGACTGAAGCACCACGCCGAACCGGCGGCCCCCGAGCCGGGCGCGGCGACCCTGAACTCCATCCGCCGAGACTTCGATATCTCGCTGGGCGGTGCGCCGCGGGTGGAATTGCTCGACGGCGGGGTCGCCGTAGTGGAACTGGCGCCGATGCTGTTTCCGCTGGACTGGGCCGCCGAACCCCTGGGTGCCGCGCTCACCCTGGCCTCGCGCGCCCAGGCACTGATCATCGATCTTCGCAAAAACCTGGGCGGCGACCCGGATACCGTCGCCTTCGTCTGCAGTTACCTCCTGGATGAGCGCACCCACCTCAACACCATGCACTGGCGCCGCGGCGAGCGCAGTGAGCAGGCCTGGAGTCTTCCGCATGTTCCCGGCGCGCGTTTCGGTGGCAGCAAGCCGTTGTACGTGTTGTCCAGTGCCAGCACCTTCTCCGCGGCTGAGGAGCTGACCTACGACCTGCAACAACTCGGCCGCGCCGTAATCGTCGGCGAGCCCACCCGCGGCGGCGCACATCCATGTCTGGGCTGGACCGTGCACCCCCACCTGGAAGCCACAGTCCCTACCGGCCGTGCCATCAACCCCGTCTCCGGCACGAACTGGGAGGGCCTCGGCGTCCAGCCCGATGTCCCTTGTGCTGCCGCAGAGTCCCTCGATCAGGCGTACTCACTGGCTCGCGCCCGTCTGACAGAGGAATCCGACAAGAGCCCGTCCGCATAGCTCGGAACGAAGATACCTGACCATTCTGCCGCCACGCGGGTGTTGGTCGGCCGCACAGGCCGGTTGGCTGGCACGGCTCCCAACGCGCGCTAATGCCGATGAGCGAGCATTCTCGCTGAGGCGCGCATTTGGAATGTGATCTTGTGGCGCAACACATCTCACGATCGGTACGGAATTCCGTTCACCGCACGGCCCGCCTCTGCAGGCCCTACCGTGAACGTGCAGAGCTTCCCCTTACCACCGAGAGGAACCGCTAATAGCCAGCACCCTACCCAAGTTCAGCGATCTTGAGCCAAAGTCAGGTAAGGTGACGGAATGGTCATGCGGGTGGCGGTTCCCGTGCTGCCGTGCCGAGATGTGCAGGCAGCGCGGTCGTACTTCACGGACGTGCTCGGATTCGACACCATATTCACCTGGGAGACCCCACCTAGCTACGCGGCCGTGATCCGCGACACCGCCGAGTTCCACCTATACGCCGAAAGCAGCGTCGGCCCGGCCAGGGTGGTGATTGTCGTCGACGACGTCGATTCCTGCCACGACGAGCTGCGCGCCCGCGGCGCCGACATCGTCGAGCCAATGGCTGACCGGCCCTACGGGATGCGCGACTTCAACGTACGGACACCCGATGGGCACTTTTTGATCTTTAGCCAGCCGCTTACTGAGTACGGGTGACCATCAGCGGACCAGCCGGAAGAATGGCCGGACCTCGTCGACGAACAATGCCCGGCTTGACGCTGAAGCCGTAACCGGGAAGCGATGGGCAGACCCCCAGAACCGGCTGGCTTAGTGCGCAGATTTTCGCCGTTCACACGACGAAACCGCAGCTTGACAGCCAGCACCCTACCCAAGATCAGCGATCTTGAGCCAAGTCAGGTTACCTGCCGTTTTTGTTGCGGCGCGGCCGATTTCGTGCAGGGCGGGTTCATCAGCGAAGCCGAACGCGTAGCCGAACTCCTCGCCCACGTCGTGACCCGCGCCGTCGAACTCCGCGTCACCCAGGTCGAACACGTCCTACACCAGCTCATCGAGCGCGGCGCGGTCCGCGCCGATATCGACAACCGCACCATCGCCACCATGGTCTTCGGCGCGTTCCTGCGCGGCGACGCCGCCGCCGCGCGCGCCAGCCTGCCCGAACAGCTCACCACCATCCTCTGGCCCGCCCTCACCACCCGCCCCTGACCGCGCCGCAGTGTGCGTCGAGCACCCATCGAGTCCGAGGAGATTCTGTTAGGACCTTGTCCGTCTTGCCCTCCAGGCACGTAGTCGTGCCTGGACTGGACTTCGAGCCCCGCCGACGCAAATAAGCCCGCTGCCTCGGCCCGCCGGCTTCAGTGCGCACGCCTGCCAGGTCGCGTCCTACCACGCACTCTCTTGCCGCATGGCGCGGTGGGAGCCGGCCAGCGCGGTCCTGCTGAAGACCAACACCCGAGCGAACTGAGCCGGGCCATTGCGCAGTCAGGCCGAGGTTGGTGCGTTGGTGCCGCGTGAGGCGGCGGTCTTAGCCCGGTCCGGCTATTGCGGCACGAGTTCCGCGGGGACTCGTAACTCCTCGCGTGCGTACAACGCCGGGATCTCGGCGGTACCCCAGTTTTCGGTCCCGTGGACTCCGAACGTTGCGGCGTCGATACGGCCGTCACGGAATCCAATCCACGCTTCGCCGCCACTGAGGAAGTCGGAGGCCTGGAGATCCTCGGAATGTTCGAGGGTGTTCTGGCCCAGAATCTCGGAATCGATGCGCACCCAGCGGCCTCGAGTTTCGTCCCAGTACTCGGTGATCCAGTGATCGAGGCCCTGGCCGGGCTGGAAGTAGGTGGCGAAACCGCACCCGCGAGGGGATGCCCCGATTGCGCAGCAGCGCACAACTGAGTACCGCGAAGTGACGACACGTGCCGATGACCCGTCGAGAGGGTTCGCGGGCGACATCGAGTGGCATCGGGTCCAACGCCAGCAATGCCTCGAGCAAACGGCTCGCGGGTCGGATCTGATTCTCCCCGAACCGTTCTGCCGACAGCTTCAGGGCATGGGCATCGTGTGGCTGGATAACCAAGCCGGAGATCAAGCAACAGATCTCGATGACCTCGGGGGGGCACTGATCGCAACACGGCCGGGGCGATCCCGCCGAGCTCTGTCAGTGGCCCGGCGGTGCCGTAGTCGAGCATCTCGTCAATGCCTGGAATCGTGAGCACCGCAGCCCAGTACGCCGCTTGATCGGGGCTGCTGGAGCTGTGGTTTCACTATCTATAGCTGTACGAAGATGCCGCTGGGTGCGCGTAGGTCAGATATCAATGCGTTTGGCTACCATGCCGTAATGCTGTTGTCATCGAATCTCTGGACGCGCGTTTTCTCCGGGCTCGGTGCCTGTGTCGCTGTATTTCTGGCGTTGTTCTACGCGTTCGCATTGCTGGTCGAAGGCATGCCCGACGAGGACGTCTCAGCGGGCAGTTACGCCCTGCACGTCACTAAACTGTTGGTTGCGGGTATGGCGGGTGCGGCATTGTTCGCCGGTGCTGTGAGCGGGTGGAAGTGGGCGATCCTCAGCGGCTGCACGTTGTTCTTCGTCGACTTCGCGCTCTGGCTCGTCTGGTACTCAGGGGTTTTCAGGATGGCGACTTACGAGCACCCCGAGCCGGGCCCGGTCGCGCAACCACCGTCGTTCTGGTTGATTCTGATAACCGTCTGGGGTGTGTTTCCCGGTCTGCTGGCGGTGCTCGCGGCTCGACGGCGCGGCACGAACAACACTGCCGACCGCGGATCCCGGCCTAGTCCGGACAATCGGTAATCCCGCGCCAGGGCGATTCGGAGAGACCAACAGAACTCGCCGGGGGAGTACCACTTCACCAGGTTGAACGGCCGGGCAAC
>NZ_BAGH01000124.1 GCF_000308715.1 Nocardia tenerifensis NBRC 101015 | reverse complement strand
GACGATTCGCCCGAATATCAGTCCGACGCGGCCCGATTGCCGCTGGAGTGCTATCGGCAGTACCTGGCCGACACGACCGACCACGACGGCGACTCCGCGTTCTGGCGCGACCGGGATCTCGTTCCGCGGTTGCGCGGCAACACCATTCCGCTGTTCCTCGGCCAGGGCTTCGTCGACTACAACACCCGCCCCTACCGAGTCTTCGACCTGTGGAACGGCCTCGGCCCCGGCGAGCACAAGGCGTGGTTCGGCCAGTGGGGCCACCGCACCTGCCACGACAAGTGCGGCACACCGCATTTCGACACCGAGCTGCTCGCCTTCTTCGACCGGCACGTCGCGGGGCGCGACGTACAGGTGCCCGGTCCCCGAATCACGGTGGGCCAGTTCGACGGACGCTGGCGGTCCGAGACCGCGTGGCCGCCCGCCGATGTCACCCGTGTACCGGTCCGGCTGCGCGACGGCGGCTACACCGACCGCGGCCTGCTGCCTGGACCGGACAGCGAATTCTGGTCCGTCTCCGAGCCTTTGGCGCAGGACCAGCACCTGGCCGGGCTGCCCTCGGTGACCCTGCGCGCCGCCGGGCCCGCGAATGCCACGGTCGCCGTGGAGCTCTACGACATCGCGCCGAACCAGCAGGCCACGGTGATCACCCGCGGCATCGCTCCCGTCGGCGGCGAGACCACCGAAGTCCGCCTGCTGGCCCAGGATTGGCCGATCCAGGCGGGTCATCGGATCGGCGTGCGGGTCACCGACGTGGTCGACGACGTGTGGTCGCACTCCCCCTCGTTCGCCCCCGTCACCGTGTCCGAGGCCCGCCTCGAGCTGCCGATGCTCACCGCGCCGCGCACCGCCGACCTGCCCGGTGACGTCACCGAGGGCATCGTGAAGTGGCGCAACGAGAAGACGATCCCGCTCGACCCCGCCGTGTTGACCGATGCGACGGTGCCCATGGACCTGCCGAATCGACTAGCCGGCCGATGACCGAACCCGTCGACGACCCGACCGCCGAGCGCCTCGCCGCCGCGCTGCGCTGCGCCACCGTGTCCACCGACACGCCGGGCGAGGTCGACGACTCGGCCTTCGAGCGGCTCGCCGCGCACCTCGAGCAGTCCTTTCCGCTCGTGCACGCCGAACTCGAACTGGAGCGGTTCGGGCACAGCAGGCTCTACCGGTGGCCCGGCGTCGAGCCGGAGCGGGTCGGCGCGATCCTGCTCGCCCACCAGGACGTGGTGCCGGTCGACGACCCGCACCGCTGGACCCACCCGCCCTTCGCGGGCGTGGTCGACGACGAATTCATCTGGGGCCGTGGGGCGATCGACGACAAGAGCCGGGTGCTGGCCATCCTCGAGGCGGTCGAGGCGGCCCTCGCCGAGGGAGTTCGCCCGCGTTACACCATCTTTCTGGCCTTCGGCCACGACGAGGAGGTGTTCGGCGACACCGGCGCGCTGCACATGGCCGAGCGCCTCCGCGGGCTTGGCGTGCGGGCGGAGCTACTGCTCGACGAGGGCGGCATGATCACCGAGGGCGTCGCCGACGGGGTCGATCGGCCGGTCGCCAACATCATGCTCGGCGAGAAAGGCTATGCGACGGTACAGCTCTCGGTCAGCGAGGTCGGCGGGCACTCGTCCATGCCGGGCAAGCAGACCGCCGTCGGCCGGATCGCCCGCGCGGTGACCCGCATTCAGGATCATCCGATGCCGCTGCGGATGACGGCGGTAACCGCCGACATGCTGGCCAGGTTGCGACCGGCGATGCCGGCCTCGCGGCGGCGCCTGCTCGGGTTCGCCGGCGTCGCCGCGCCGCTGATCACCCGGGTGATGGCGATGCGGCCGCAGACCGAGGCGATGGTGCGCACGACGACCGCCCCGACCGTGATCCGTGGCGGCGTGAAGGCGAACGTGCTGCCCCAGCACGCGGAAGCGTCCATCAATTTCCGCATCCTGCCCGGCGATTCGGTGGCGTCCGTGCTGGCGCACTGCCGGAAGGTGGTGCGCGACAGCGGCGTTCACATCGAGGCGGAGGGCATGGCCTCCGAGCCGACGGTGCACACCGCGCCCGGTCCGGCGTTCGAACTCGTCGCGGACATCGCCAGGGCGATCGTGCCCGGCACCGTCGTGACCACCGGCATCGTCCCCGGCGCCACCGACTCGCGGCACTACCACGATCTCGCGGGCACGCGCTGCAACTTCGCCCCGATCGTGCTCGGCGAACGCGATCTGGCCTCGATCCACGGAACCGACGAGCGTCTCTCCCGCGTCAACTACGCTCGACTCATCGAGTTCAACCGCCGGCTGATCGCGCACTTCGCGCGGTAGCCGAGACCCGCGCAGACGTCAGGAGCGACGCATGACCGCCCAGCCCGGAGCGACCGGAGACCCGGAGCCGCAGCCGACCGAAGCTGAGCCGAGCGGCGTCGTCGAGCCACGGACGGATACCGTCGCCGACACGCGAGCGACCACCGACACCGAGCCGGAGTCGGGCACCGACGCCGACTCGATCGGCGATACGCGCGCGAGCACCGTCGTGGAGCCTGCGGCCCTGCCGGGCACCGCGGCGCAGCCCGACACCGGCACACCTGGTGCGAGCGACCCGCGAATCACCACCCGCGCCGGGCGATTCGACGGCACCGGCAGTGGGATCGCTTGGCGCGCATGGCTGCCCGAGTCGCCCGCACGAGGTGTCATCGTGCTGGTGCACGGTGTCGCCGAACACTCGGGTCGTTACGTCCATGTCGGTAAGCGGCTGGCCGCAACGGGTTTCGCAGTGTACGCGCTCGATCACGTCGGGCACGGGAAGTCGGCGGGCAGCAAGGCCAATATCGGATCGATGGACGGGGCCGCCGACAATGTGGCGGCCATGCTCGACATCGCGGGGCGCGAACACCCCGGCGTGCCGCGGTTCCTGATCGGGCACTCGATGGGCAGCGTCGTCGTGCTGCACCTGGCCACGCGCGCGCCGCTCGACGTGGCGGGCATCGTGCTCTCCGCCCCGCCGCTGGACATCTCGGCGGGCAACCCCGTGCAGCGCGCGCTCGCCCCGCTGCTCAGCAGGGTCGCCCCGAATCTCGGTGTGCTCCAGCTGGATTCGTCGCAGATCAGCCGCGACCCCGAGGTGGTCCGCGCCTACGACAACGACCCGCTGGTCTACCGCGGCAAGCTGCCTGCCCGCACCGCCACCGAGATCCTGAACACGACGGTCCTGATCAAGGAGCGGCTGAGCAGGCTCACCGTGCCGGTGCTGGCCCTGCACGGCACCGGCGACGCCATCGCCGCGCCGTCCAGCACCGACCTCATCGAGCGCGGCGCGGGCTCGGCGGACCTGACCGTGATCCGCTACGACGGCCTCTACCACGAGATCTTCAACGAACCCGAGCAGGACCGGGTGCTCGGCGACGTGGTGGACTGGCTGGAGGCGCACGTTACCGGCAAGTAAGATCCGGGGATGGGAACCACCGGATCCGTCGCGTTCATCCGCGCAAGCTGGCACAGCTCCATCGTCGGCAAGGCCTACGAGGGCTTCACCGCCGAGTACGCCGACCTCGGCTACGACCCGGCCGCCGTCGAGGTCTTCGACGTGCCGGGCGCGTTCGAGATCCCGCTGCACGCCAAACGCCTCGCGGCCTCCGGTCGCTACGCGGCGGTCGTCGCGGCGGCGCTGGTCGTGGACGGCGGCATCTACCGGCACGACTTCGTCGCGTCCGCGGTGATCGACGGGCTCATGCGGGTGCAGCTGGACACCGACGTGCCGGTGTTCTCGGTCGTGCTCACCCCGCACCACTTCCACGAGCACAGCGAGCACGTCGGCTACTTCACCGAGCACTTCGTGACCAAGGGCGCCGAGGCCGCCCGCGCCGTCGCCATGACGCTCGAGTCGCTGCGCTCGCTGCCGGTTTAGTGCCTCGTCCAGGAACGTGCCGAGATTCCTGGACGAGGCACTAGTCACTTGTAGCGGGACAGGCAGGCCTGCTCGCCCTCGAGCACGCCGGTGCGAAACGCCTCGACGCGCTGATAGCCGCTCGGCACCACCTTGCCGTTCACGTCGCCGGCGGCGAGGCCCTCGCCGAGCAGTTCGGAGACGGCCTCGTCGAGGTCGCCCGCCGAGAGGCGCGGGTCGCTGCCTGGCTCGCTGAGCTTGGTCGTCACCACGCCGGAGAGGCAGGCGGTGCGCAGGCCCGCGGTCTCCGCGCCGGTCAGGCCGAGCTTGCGATCGTTCTGCACCGCGAGGACATACCGCGACACGAAGATGATGAACGCGCTGTAATCGCCGTTCACGGCGGCGGTGAGCGGATCGTCGTCGTGCGGGGCGCCGTGTTCGGCCAGCGCGGGCACCGCGGTGCCGATCTTGTTCGCGCTCGGGCAGTACGAAACCGGTTCGGTGACAGTCACATTCGGACAGCTACGCACGACGCCGGAGTAGTCGAACTGCGGCTTGCGGCTGGTCGGAAAGATCTTGGCCAGGGCCTGGCTCACGCTGTTCAACGACTCCGCCGTCACCGGGAGCTGGTAGAACTCCTCCCCCGGCTCGAAGGACACCGGCAGCGTGCCGCGGCGCTGCGCGATCTGCTGGGTGGTGATCGACTTGCAGGCCTGCGCGCCGTCGGAGTAGCCGATCTGCACCGCTGTCACCCGCTCGAACGCCGAGCCGTGCGCGTTCTTCGAATCGCTCGGATCCTCGTCACGAATGGCGACCGTGACACCGAGTACCGCGTTGAGCCCGTCGGTGGTGTTCAGGGTGAAGTGCGCCGAATTTCCTTCCGCCACATGACGTAAGAAGACACCGGCCAGACAGTCCGCCTGCTGTTCGAGCACCAGGGTCGGCGTCCGCATACCGCCGAGCCTGGCCTGTCCCTGAACGGCGTGGCCGTATTCGTGCGCGAGCACCATGACCACGGCCATCTCGCCGAACTTCTCCACCACCGCGGGCAGCAGCACGCCGCGGTCCCAGCCGATGGTGTGGTCGTCGGTGCAGTACGCGGCGTTCACCACGTGATAGGTGCTCTCGCCGCAGAATTCGACGGCTTGTTTCCGGGGCGCGGCGGCATCCCAAGAATGGAAAACGGACACCGGCGTGAACGTGCCGGGAAAGTTCCTGGGGTAGGCCGCGGTCCAGAAGGCTTGCAGATCGGCGATGGAGTTGAGGGCGAGCCGGTCGTATCGGCCGCCGTCGCCGTTGTGCGCGGTGAGCGGCGCGTCCGGCACACCCTTGCGCGGGCCGCTCGGCCCGGTCGCCGTCGCCGATCCGGCCACGTCCCAGTCGGTCTCCGCGCTGGGCGTGTTCGTGCTCGGCGTCCCCGAACGCGGTTCCGGCCTGGGCTGCCAGTCCTTACCGCATCCGGCCAGTACCGCGCAGAACAGCACGAGCACCGCGACCGCCCCGAGCCGCAGACCTTCTCTACTCATCATCCACGCGCCTCCCCGACTACCGGTGCATGGCCCGGTGCGGCGGCCGAGCGTTCACACGGTAATCGCCGCAGGGACCGTGCGTATCAACAATAGTTCCGAAAAACCAACGCCCGGTATGCCGCCGGATCAAGTCAACCGCACCCTGGCGAGCAGCGCGCGGTGATCCGAGCCGGGAACGCTGAGCGTGCGCACCTCCCGCGCCGTGGCGTCGGCGAGCAGGATGTGGTCGATGCCGATGATCGGCCCCCACCGGCGGTCGTTCGGGAAGGTCGGCAGCAGACCGGCGCCCGCCTGATCGATGGCGGCGGCGAAGCGGCCGTGCAGCAGCGCGCGGTACGCGGCGTGGTCGCGGGTCGCGTTGAAGTCCGCGCCGACGATGGCGGGACCCTCTCGCGCGTCGAGGATTTCGCGGATCTCGCGCATCTCCACGAGCCAGTCGGCGAAGTTCATCGGCGGCGGGATCGGGTGGAAGGCGAAGAGCGCGATCGGTCCCCGGCCGGGGTGGTCCATTATCGCGGACACCTGGTTCAGGATGAAGCCGTCGTATTTCCTGGTGTCGCGCAACGGATATCGGCTGTAGATCCCGGTGCCGCCTCCGCCGTCGGCGGTGGGCTCGAGGTAGGAGTACGGCAGTTGTTCGCCGAGTTCGGCTTTCGCGAGACGGTCGACCGCGGCGGTCGTCAGCTCGTTCACGGTGAGCACGTCGACGCGATTGTCGCGCACCGCACGCACCACCGCGTCGGCGTCCGCCTGCCCGAACAACAGATTGGACTGCAGCACAACCACTTCCGGCCCGTCCGCCGCCCGCCCCTCCGGCACGAACGCGGGCACCAGCGTCCACAGCACGACACCGACCAGCACACCGGCCACCCCCGCACTGCGCCAGCCGCGCAAGATCAGAAAGATCACCAGCCCCACCACGGCGCCGACCATCAGATACGACGCTCCCGACGCGACCAGGACCAACCACCGAGACCGCCACGCCCCGAAATGCAGCACGACCCCCGCGACCCCCGCCGCCAGTGCGCACCACCCCACCCCGAGCCCCACTCGCTCCAACCATCCACGCATCCCCCGACCCTATGCGGGCCATGTGGAGATCCTGTGCGCCGACCGTGCAGGTCCCGCGCCAGGTCGAAACCCGCACCGCGCCTCGCCTGCCCAATCCGACCAAGCAGACGGTCAGCATCTACACCGAGCAAGGCCACGAAATCCGGTCGGCACCCAAGGTGCCACCGAACTCGACAGCATGCCTCATTCGCCGGGCGTGTCAGTTTCCCCGAGCATGGCTTTGCACCGCTCGCAGGCAAGTGCCCCGTCGGGGCGCCACAGGTGGCGCATTACGCAGACCCGCTCTTTGGAGATGCCGCACAACGTCGTGCCACCCCGCATCCCGTGTTCGGGACCGGTTTTCTCGAGTGCCCCTTCGAGGGTTGCGACCAGGCGTCCAGGCGGCACTTCACCTTCGGCCCGGCGTGTATCGCTCCATTCGACGGCGGCCGCGAACCACGTTTCCACCCCCTCATCATGGCAGCGCACACGGGGGCTTGGGAGTAGGTGAGCAATCGCGCCGCACGAGGCTCATGGCATTGCCTCTCCGGATGGCTGACCGGCGGCCGCCGCCTACGCTGGGTCTTCGATACCGGTGTCAGGAGGAGCTCGATGTACGTCGAGGAGTTGTGCGTCGCGGGGCCGCTCACTGCTGAGAGCGCCGAGGGGCTGGCCTCGGCGATGGTCGGGTACACCGCGCGAATTACGTTGAGTAGCAATGGTTCTAGCGTGCAGTTGCCGAATCTTCCTTGGTGCTGGGATGTTCTGCGGCTGCGGGCGGGCAGCGTGGTCACGGTGACCGTCGAGCACGGCCGTCGGCCGGGCGAGGATCGGATCGCGATGCGCGCGTTCGTCGCTCGCCTACGGGCGCTCACCGGGGCGTGAACGCACGGACACCCCACGACCCCACAGCCGCGTGGGGTGTCCGTGCAGCCGGTGCGTCAATGGCGGTGCATCAGCTCGATCAGTGCGGCCGTGTCGGTGAGCAGCGAGCCGCCCGTGAATTCCAGAGCGGCGTGGGATCTCTGGGCCGCGGCGGGGTGTCCGGCGCCGCAGGCGTCGGCGACCACGATGGGGAGGTAACCGAGGTCCAGGCTGTGCCGGACCGTCGGCTCGATGCCGACCTCCATGGCGATGCCCGCGATGGCGTAGGAGTCGATGCCGCAGTCGCGCAACGCGATATCGAGGGGCGTCGCGGCGAAGGCGGACATGGTGATCTTGTCGAAGACCACCTCGTCCGCGTTCGGCGTCAGCTCCGGCGTGAGCTGGTACTGCGGCGAGCCCTGCGGGAAGCTGGCGTGCAGCTCGTCCAGGTCGTCCACCCGCTGCCACTGCATGGCCGTGCGCAGCTGCGCGACGCCGGACGCGGCTATCGGCAGCGAGACGTGCCGGGTGTAGAAGACTCGGAAACCGTTGGCCCGCGCGGCATCTCGCAACTCGACGCACGCCCGCACGATCTTGTCCCCGTCGGGAATCTGGCCGACGATGCCGACCTGCATGTCGTAGATCAGCAGCGCCATCCGCGCCGGGTCGCAGGCGTCGGCCACGGTCTGCGGAATGCTGAGGCCGAAGGCGTGTCGCATGGCCGCGCCCTCACTTGGTCCGGTCGTACGGCTCGGCGACGTCGACCTTCGGGTCCATCAGCGCCTCCAGCGGCAACGGCGCCTGCACCGGCACGTAGGTCCACTCGAGGTAGCCGGCCTTGGTGAGCGGGAAGTCGGCGACGTAACGCCGCGCCTCCTCGACGCTGTCCACCTCGAACACGATCACCACGCCCGGCTCGTCGGCGCGCGCGTAGTTCTCCCGCACGATGCCCGCCTTCCACAGCCGCCACACATTGGCGACCTCATCCGGCAGGTACGGGTTGATGGTCTCCAAGGTCACGCCGGGCTTGAAACGGTCGAAAACGATGACCTTCATAAGGTTTCGGGCTCCATGTCTACGGTGGGAATGTGGTCGTCCCGTCCATGGAATCGCGATGATTACAGTGTTACAAGAACGCACTTTTTGGTGAGTACCGAGAGGCCCGCAATGCCGGAGAAGCGCTACCACTGCGCGGTGGAGGTGACCGTCGACCTCATCGGCGGCAAGTGGAAGCCGGTGATCCTCGCCCACCTCAAGGAGGGTGTGCGGCGCTACGGCGAGCTGCGCCGGGCGATGCCGACCACCAGCGAGAAGATGCTCGTGCAGCAGCTGCGCGAGTTGGCGGCGGACGGCCTGGTCCGCCGCACCGTGTTCGACACGGTGCCGCCGCAGGTCGAGTACGACCTCACCGAGGAGGGCTGGAGTCTCGTACCCGCCCTCACCGCGCTCTACGAGTGGGGCGAAAAGCGTGCCGAGCGAAAGGGTTTGGTCATCGATCCCGCCCCCTCGGTCGCGAATTGACGCGACCCGCACCACAGCCGCTTGCCCTTGGCATCCGCACACGTATCAGTGCGCAGGAAATCGAAAGGCGCGCGGCTGCACCAGCATTCAGCACCACTACTCCCCGAACACCCGCTCCACCACCGCTTTCGCCCGCCGCGTGACACGCATGTAGTGATCGAGAAATTCACTCCCGTCATCATTCGGCCACCCCGCCACGCGAGCGACCGCCGACAACAATCGCCCGGGCCCCGGCAGCTGGTCCGCGGGCTTACCCCGCACCAGCACCAGCGCATTGCGCGCCTTGGTCGCGGTGAGCCACGCGTCCCGCAGCAACGCCACATCGCTGGCCTCGAGCAGCCCGGTCTCCTCGATGACGTTGAGCGACTGCAGCGTCGACGTGTTGTGCAGCCCGGCGACCTCGTGCGCGTGGCGCAGCTGCATCAACTGAACAGTCCACTCGATGTCGGCCAGGCCGCCGCGGCCGAGCTTGGTGTGCGTGGCCGGGTTGGCGTTACGGGGTAGTCGCTCCGCGTCGACACGGGCCTTGATCCGCCGGATCTCGCGCACCGCCTCGGTCGACACGCCGCCCGCCGGATAACGCACCTCGTCGATGACGTGCAGGAACCGCAGCCCGAGCTGCTGGTCGCCCGCCACCTGGTGGGCGCGCAGCAGCGCCTGCACCTCCCACGGCTGCGCCCACTGCCGGTAGTAGGCGGCGTACGCGGCCAGGGTGCGGACCAGCGCGCCGTTGCGTCCCTCGGGCCGCAGCCCGGCGTCCACCAGCAGCGGCGGGTCGGTGCTCGGCGCGCCGAGCAGCTTCTGCACCTTGTCGGCCACGCCGATCGCCCACTTCACGGCCTTGGTCTCGTCCTCGCCCGGCCGGGGGTCGCAGACGAACAGGACGTCGGCGTCGGACCCGTAACCCAGCTCGTGTCCGCCGAGCCTGCCCATGCCGATGACCGCGAAGTCGGCGGGCGCGGGGGTGCCCAGCTCGGCCTCGCTCGCCCGAATCACCGCCGCGAGTGAGGCTTCCAGCACCGCGACCCACACCGAGGACAGCGCGCGGCAGACCTGTTCGACGTCGAGCATGCCGAGCAGGTCCGCCGAGGCGACGCGGGCGAGCTCGTGCCTGCGCAGCGAACGTGCCGCGGCCACAGCGCGTCTCGGGTCGTCGTAGCGGGCGGCGGCCGTCATGATCCCGCGCGCGACGTCCTCGGGCTGCGGGCTGAGCAGCAGCGCCCCGCCGGGCCCGTCGGCGTACATGCGGATGGTGTCCGGCGCGTTGATCAGCAGATCGGGCAGGTACTCCGAGGAGCCGAGCACGATCATCAACCGCTGCGCGACGGCGCCCTCGTCGCGGAGCACGCGCAGGAACCACGTCTGGTCGGCGAGGCCCTCCGACACCCGCCGATAGGCGAGCAGCCCGGCGTCGGGATTCGGTGTGTCGCCGAGCCATTCGAGCAGGGTCGGCAGCAGCAGCGCCTGGATCCGGCCCTTGCGCGACACCCCGCCGGTCAACGCCTTGAGGTGGCCGAGGGCGTGCTCGGGCGCCTGATACCCCAGCGCGGCCAGCTGCCGCACCGCGGCGTCGGGGCTGAGCCGCAGCGCGTCGGGCTCCAGCTTGACGACCGACTCGAGCAGCGGACGGTAGAACAGCTTGGCGTGTAACCGCCGCACCCGCACGGCATTTCGGCGGATCTCACTGCTGAGCACGCCGACCGCGTCCTGCCTGCCGTCCGGGCGCATGTGCGCGGCGCGCGCCAGCCAGCGCATGCCCTCCTCGTCGTCCGCGGCGGGCAGGGTGTGCGTGCGACGCAGCCGCTGCAACTGCAACCGATGCTCGAGCAAACGCAGGAACTCATAGGACGCAGTGAGATTCGCGGCGTCGTCGCGTCCGACATACCCGCCGGCGGCCAGCGCCGTCAGCGCCTCGACGGTGCCCTGCACGTGCAGCGACTCGTCCACCCGCCCGTGCACCAATTGCAGGAGCTGGACGGCGAATTCGACGTCACGCAGGCTGCCGTGGCCTAGTTTCAGCTCGCGCTCGCGCAGATCGGCGGGGACGAGATCCTCCACCCGGCGGCGCATGGCCTGCACGTCGGCGACGAAGTCGGGGCGCTCGGAGGCGGTCCACACCATCGGCATCAGCGCGTCGCGGTACTGCTCGCCGAGCGTGCGGTCGCCGGTCATCGGCCGGTTCTTCAGCAGCGCCTGGAACTCCCACGTTCGCGCCCAGCGCTTGTAGTAGGCGACGTGCGACTCCAGCGTGCGCACCAGCGCGCCCGCCTTGCCCTCCGGTCGCAGCGCCGCGTCGACCTCGAAGAAGGCCGCGCTGGCGACGCTCATCATCTCGGCCGCCAGCCGGGTCGCGGTGGCGTCGGCGGGTTCGGCGACGAACACCACGTCGACGTCGCTGACGTAGTTCAGCTCGCACGCACCGCTCTTGCCCATGGCGATCACCGCGAGCCGGACCGGCACCGGGTCGTCCTTGCAGATCCTGGCCACCGCCACCGACAGCGCGGCGGTGAGCGCGGCGTCGGCGAGGTCGGTCAGGTGACGGCCGACGACCTGGTACGGCAGGACAGGCTCGTTCTCGACGGTCGCCGCGAGATCGAGCGCGGCGAGCAGCATCAGCTGATCGCGATACCGCTTGCGCAGCAGCGCGACCACCTCGGGCCCGGAGTCGCCTGCGCGGAACAGCAGCTGGTCGGCAGCGGGGTCGGGTCCCTCGGCCGGCACCGCGTGCACCGCGTCGAGCAGGTCCGCAATCAGTTCGTCGCGGCTCGGCAGCTCCTTGCGGCGCAGAATCTGCCAGGCCGCCGGGTCGATCACGAGATGATCGGCGAACGCGCTGGACGAGCCGAGCAGCGCGAACAACCTGCCGCGCAGCCCAGTGTCCGACCGGATCGCCGAATCCAGTGCGGCCCAATCGCTTTCGAGCCGCTCCCGCAGTTTGATCAGCGTGTTCAGCGCCAGGTCGGCGTCGGGCGCGCGCGAGAGCGCCCACAGCACGGGGATGCCTTCGACGTTGTCCCAGCCCAATTCGCGCAGCGAGGCGGCGGCGGTGGGCTCGAGCAGTCCGAGCCGACCGACGCCGGGGACAGCGGAGCGGGCAGTCGGGGGCCGGACCATAGCTCTCAAATTACATGCCCAGGGCGAACACGCCGCCACCCACCGGGCCTGCGTGGGGCGCGCCGAACCTCCGCTACAGGCCGAGGTACTCCTTGAGTTCGTACGGGGTCACCTGGCTGCGGTAATCGGCCCACTCCCGGCGCTTGTTGCGCAGGAAGAAGTCGAACACGTGCTCGCCGAGCGTCTCGGCGACCAGCTCGGAGCGCTCCATCGCTTGCAGCGCCTCGTCCAGCGTGCCGGGCAGCTCGCGGAAGCCCATCGCGCGCCGCTCGGCGACGGTCAACGCCCACACGTCGTCCTCGGCCTCGGGCGGCAGCGTGTAGCCCTTCTCGATGCCGCGCAGGCCGGCCGCGAGCAGCACGGCGAAGGTCAGGTAGGGGTTGCAGGCAGAGTCGGGGCTGCGGATCTCGACGCGGCGCGAGGAGGACTTGTTCGGCGTGTACATCGGCACCCGCACCAGCGCGGAGCGGTTCGACCGGCCCCACGAGGCGGCGGTCGGCGCCTCGCCGCCGTGGATGAGCCGCTTGTAGGAGTTCACCCACTGGTTACTGATGGCGCTGATCTCCGGCGCGTGCTCGAGGATGCCCGCGATGAACGCGCGCGCGGTGCCGGAGAGGTTGATCGGGTCGTCCGGATCGTGGAAGGCGTTCGCCTCGCCCTCGAACAGGCTCATGTGCGTGTGCATGGCCGAGCCGGGGTACTGGGCGAACGGCTTGGGCATGAACGTCGCGCGCACGCCCTCGTCGATGGCGACCTCTTTGATCAGGTACCGGAAGGTCATCACGTTGTCGGCCATGGACAGCGCGTCGGCGTAGCGCAGGTCGATCTCCTGCTGACCGGGCGCGCCCTCGTGGTGGCTGAACTCGACCGAGATGCCCATCGACTCCAGCGCGTCGATCGCGTGCCTGCGGAAGTTGGGCGCCGAGTCGTGCACGGCCTGGTCGAAGAAGCCGCCGGAGTCGGCCGGTATCGGCTGCGAGCCGTCCACCGGGCCGTTCTCCAGCAGGAAGAATTCGATCTCGGGATGCACGTAGCAGCTGAACCCGACGTCGGCGGCCTTGTTCAACTGGCGGCGCAGCACGTGGCGCGGGTCGGCCCAGGACGGCGAGCCGTCGGGCATGGTGATGTCGCAGAACATGCGCGCGGAGTGCTGGTGGCCCTTGCTGGTCGCCCACGGCAGCACCTGGAAGGTGGACGGATCCGGGCGGGCGACCATGTCGGCCTCGGACACCCGGGCGAAGCCCTCGATGGCCGAGCCGTCGAAGCCGATGCCCTCCTCGAAGGCGCCCTCGAGCTCGGCGGGCGCGATCGCGACGGACTTCAGGTAACCCAACACGTCGGTGAACCAGAGACGTACGAAGCGGATATCCCGCTCTTCGAGCGTCCGCAGCACGAATTCCTTCTGGCGATCCATGTCCGCGAGCGTAAGCACCCGGCGTTAAATCCGTGTTACGTACACGCTGAGTGTGCAGTGTTCCTCGCGGAAAACAGCCATCACCGGCCGACCGGTCAGCAGGTGAGGCCCGGCTCGGGCTCGATCAGGTCGACCAGGTAGTCGATCACCGCCCGATCCACGCACTGCGAACCGCCCGACAGCGCGATGGTGTGCCGGTTGCCCTTGTAGGTCACCAGCGCGGCGCCGAGCTGGTCGGCCAAATCGACTCCGGCCTGGTAAGGCGTCGCCGGATCCTCGGTGGTGGACACCACCACCGTCTTGGGCAATCCGGTCACCGAGATCCGGTGTGGCTCAGTGGTATTGGGTACCGGCCAGGCCGTGCACTGGTCGAGCGGGGCCGCGCCGGTGCCCCGGCCGTCGTCGAGGAACGGCGCGGCCTTGCGGTACTCGGCGTCCTGCTTGCCGGTGATGCCCCGGTCGCTGATGCGCGGATCGTCCACGCAGCGAATGGCGGTGAACGCGTCGGTGGTGTTGCTGTAGCTGCCGTCGTCGCGGCGGCCGTCGTAGAGGTCGGCCAGTTGCAGGAGGGTGTCGCCGCGACCGTCGCGCAGTTCGGCGAGGCCGAGGGTGAGCACTGGCCACAGGTCGTTGGTGTACAGGGCTTGGCGCACGCCGGTGAGCGCGTCGCCGTAGCTGAGTCCGCGCCGGTCGGTGGTCGAGGCGGACTTGTCCCACAGGGGATTCACCAGTTCGCGGAACCGCTGCACCGTCTGGGTCTTGTCGGTGCCGAGCGGGCAGTCCGGCTTGCTCGTGCAGGCCGCGGCGAAGGCGTCGAACACCTTCTGGAAGCCCGCCGCCTGACGCAGCGACTCCTGCACCGGGTCCTGCGAGGAGTCGATGGCGCCGTCGAGGACGAGCGCGCGCACGTGGTCGGGGAACTTCTCGGCGTACGCCGAACCGATCTTGGTGCCGTACGAATAACCCAGGTAGCTGAGCTTCGCATCGCCGAGCGCCGCGCGCATCACGTCCAGATCCTGTACCACCTCGCGGGTGCCGACGCGGGACAGGAACTCCGTGCCGGTGCGCTCGGCGCAGCGGTCGGCGTACTCCCGGTTCTCCTTCTCCGCGGCGGCGATCCCGTCGGGCGTGTTGTCCTTCTGCGGCTCGGCTCGCTCGGCGTCCTGCTCCTGCGCGGTCTCGCAGACGATGGCCGGGGTCGAGGAGCCGACGCCGCGCGGGTCGAAGCCGATCCGATCGAAGCGCTCGGCCAGCGGGGTCTTGTTGCCCAGCGCCGACATGGTCAGGCCCGACTCGCCCGGCCCGCCCGGGTTCATCAGCAGCGAGCCGATGCGCCGGCCCGACGCCTTGATCCGGGATACGGCGATCTGCGCGGTCGGTCCGTCCGGCGCGGCATAGTCGATCGGCACGGTGATCCGCGCGCACTGCGCGCTCGGCGCGAAGCGATCGTCCTGCGAGCCGAAGTCGGAGCAGGTGCCCCACTGGACGGTCTGCGTGTAGAACTTCGCCAGCGCGGCCGGGGGCTCCGGCAGCGGGCCCGTCGGATGACCCTCGATCGTGCATCCCGCCGCCACCAATGCCAGCACCGCCACCAGCGCGCCGCGCCCACTCCGCACCGAAACCATCCATTGATAGTGGCAGCTCCGTCGTCGGTGTTGATCAACGCACCGGTCAGACGCTTGTTCGGACGGTCGTGGGCGGCTCGGATGATTCGGAGCCTGCCGCCGCTCGTGGCGGCCTGTCATCGCCAGGGGGTGACGGCTGTTCGATCGCCTCGACTACTCCGGGACAGGGTCGGGAGGAGAAGTGCGGGTCGATGTCGATGTGACGGCTCGGCACAACGGTGCGGCACAACGGCTCGGCACGACCGCTCGGCACGACCACTCCCCACGACCACTCACCGCGACCACTCGGCACGACCACTCACCGCAACCGCTCGGCACGACCACTCACCGCGACCACTCGGCGCGACCGATCAAGGGTTAGCGCATCAGTTGCCCGAATACTCTGTGAAGCCGATGGAATCCACAGTTAGTTTTCGGCGTGTCCGGCTGCACTCCATGCCACACTGATTCAGCCGGACTCGCCAAACATGTTGGGGCAGTGCGGCTGCAGCTGCCACTCGTACAGGTGGGGAGCGTGATCGCATGTCGCAGAAGTCATTTCAGCCTGATGCCCAACCATGTCAGCCTGACGCTCGATCATCTCAGCCCGACGCAGAATCATCTCCGCCTGACGCTCGATCATCTCAGCCAGGCGCTCAATCATCTCAGCCCAGCGCTCTGTCAATTCAACCCGGCGCGAAGCCCTCTCAACCCGGCGCCCGCGGCGAGGAAGCCTTCTTCCTGGCGGTGGGTCTAGCGGATTCGGCGCTGAGCCGGCTCGGCCCGGTGCTGGACCGGGTGCGCGGCCTTTTGCGACGATCGGACGCGACGAGCTTGGCAGGCGCGGCGGGAGCCGACCTGAAGGCGCGCGGGCGGCTGGCGCTCGACCGGTACGCCACCGTGCCGCCCGCGCACCTCGAGATCCTCGCCCAACGGGTGCTGGCCCGACGCGCCGCCTCCGGCGATGACTGACGGGTTCGACCCCGGTGCGTTCAAGGCGCGCGTCGATATCACGCTCGGGCAGTTCGTCGCGCGGGAAAGCGGCCGGCTCCTGACAATCGACCCGCACCTGCGGCCGGTGGCCGAGCAGCTCGTGCTCGCGACAACCCACGGCAAACGTTTGCGGGCGGCGTTCTGCTACTGGGGTTGGCGGGCAGCGGGACAACCGGACAGCGACGCGCTCGTAAAAGCCGCCGCCGCAATGGAACTGGTGCACGCGGCGGCCAGCGTGCACGACGACATCATCGACGACAGTCCGCTGCGGCACGGCCTGCCCACCGCGCACGTCGCGTTGCGCAGCGCGCTGCACGGCCGCCCGAACCGCACGAAGTCCGCGAAGGCGCTGGCCATGTTGGTCGGTGATCTGTTGATCGGGCTGGCCGGGCAGCTGTTCGCCGAGAGCGGCCTGCCCGCGGCATTTCTGTCGCGCGCACGCCCGCTCTGGGCGGTCCTGGCCAGGGAGCTGATCGCCGGTGAGTGCCTGGAGGTCATCCGGACCGGCACGGCTCCGGACACGGCGGAGTCTTTGCAGGTGATCCGCTACAAGAGCGCCAAGTACACCGTCGAGCAGCCGTTGCTCATCGGCGGCGCGCTGGCCGGCGCGAACGACCGGCTGCTGAAGGTGTTCTCCGCGTATGGTTTACCGCTCGGCGGCGCGTTCCAGCTGCGCGACGACCTGCTCGGTCTCTTCGGCGACCCGGCGACGACCGGCAAGGCGAACCTCGACGATCTACGCGCCCGGCGGCCGACCGCCCTCCTCGCGGAGACCTGGCGCAGAGCCGATGCCGGACAGCGAAAACAGCTGCGCAAGCTGATCTCTCACCGCGAACCCGGTCCCGAGGAACTACACGAGATGCGGGAACTGATGCACCGGCTGGAGTCCCCCGGCCACATCGAGAAAATGATCGTCGAACTGGTCGACGAGGCCACGGCCGCGCTGGCCGGAGCGAACATGCCCGCGAACGCCACGCGCGCACTGACCGAACTCGCGCACGCCGCCACCGCACGCAACCACTGAGGTCGCCACCGACCGTCCGCCGTAGCCGTTAGGAGCCCCGATGACCTACACCCACGCATCGATGGACGCGCTGCGGCAGCACGGCGACGAACTCGCCGACGCCACCGTGGCCACCTTGTTCGACCGCGGCGAGGTCGGCAAGTTCAACACGCTCATGCGCTACGTCTCCACCGCGGGCTCTCCGCTCCCCGATGACCTGCCCGACGTCGCCCGCGAGTACCTGCGCGCGACCGCCGCCCCGCCGTCGTGGGTGGACTGGGAGGAAATGGAGCGGGCCCGCCTGTTCTTCATCGACAACAACGTGCACATCTCCACGGCGCTGTCCTTCGCGTCCATGCCCGCCTGCTACGTCGTTCCGCACGTCGCGCGGCTGCTGTCGGCCAGCCATTCGCTGGACTACCCCGCCAAGCGCATGGCCGAGACCGGCCAGTTCACCGTCTACCTCATGCAGCCCGACGCCTTCGAGGCGGGCAGCCGCTTCGTGCCCGCCGTCCAGAAGGTGCGGCTGCTGCACGCCGCGATCCGACGGCATCTGTCGATGGGGGGCCACTGGGACACCGCCACCTTGGGCGTGCCCATCTGCCAGGAGGACATGATCGGCGGGCAGCTGCTGTTCTCGCTCCTCGTGCTCGACAGCCTGCACCGGCTCAACATCCACATGAGCGTCGAGGGCGCCGAGGCGTACTTCTACGCGTGGCGGGTCGTCGGCGCGATGCTCGGCGTCGACCAGTCGCACGCGCCCGAAAACCTGGAATCCGCAAGGCAATTCCTCGATCTCTACCTGACCCGCTACATGGGTCCGAGCGCGGAGGGCGTTCACCTCACCCGCCAGCTCATCGAACTCTACGAAGAGGTGGTGCCGGGCACCCTGCTCGACCCCGTGGTCTCCGCGCTGATCCGCTATCTCGTCGGCGACACCTGCGCCGACTGGCTCCAGGTGCCGCGCACGGCCTGGGATACGGCGGTCAAAACGGTCCCGGGAGTCCTCGGCCTGCTCGAAACCATCGAGGACAGGTCCCCCTTGGGCGCGTGGACAGTGGATCGCCTCGGCCACCTCACCACGCTGTTCGAACTGAGCTCCCTCACGCGCGGCCGGGTGATGCACTACGCGATCCCCGAACACCTCAAGCACGATTTCGGCCTCGCGTCCACGATCGCCCGCACCGGCCGCTGGACACCGCCGTCGTGAGGTTGCCAGGGCGTCCTGTGTGACATATTGCACCGGGCGCGAGGCTTAATACGGCTCGGCTACAACTGGCACACTGGATTTCGTCAGACGAACCCGGGGACCCCGATGGGCCCCGAGGAGACACCAGACGAAAGGGACGAAGATGTCCGTATCCGATTCGGAAACCCCGGCCTACGGTGCGGCACCCGCCCAGCCCCAGAAGGCTATGCGCAAGACGCGGGTGCATCACCTCCAGAAGATGAAGGCCGAGGGTCAGCGGTGGGCCATGCTCACCGCCTACGACTACTCCTCGGCCCGGTTGTTCGAAGAAGCAGGCATTCCGGTGCTGCTGGTCGGCGACTCCGCGGCCAATGTGGTCTACGGCTACGACACCACGGTGCCCATCACCGTGGACGAGCTCGTCCCCCTCGTGCGCGGCGTGGTGCGCGGCGCGCCGCACGCGCTCGTGGTCGCCGACCTGCCGTTCGGCACCTACGAGTCCTCGCCCCAGCAGGCCCTGGCCACCGCGACCCGGTTCATGAAGGAGGGCCAGGCGCAGGCGGTCAAGTTCGAGGGCGGTGAGCGGGTCGCCGAGCAGATCGCGCTGATCACCTCGGCAGGCATCCCCGTGATGGCGCATATCGGGTTCACCCCGCAGAGCGTCAACTCCCTCGGCGGATTCCGCGTGCAGGGTCGGGGCGACGGCGCCGAGCAGCTCATCGCCGACGCCATCGCCGTGCAGGAGGCGGGCGCGTTCGCCGTCGTCATGGAGATGGTGCCCGCCGAGCTGGCCGCGCAGGTCACCGGCAAGCTGACCATCCCGACCGTCGGCATCGGCGCCGGCGCGGACTGCGACGCACAGGTGCTGGTGTGGCAGGACATGGCCGGCTACACCAGCGGCAAGACCGCCAAGTTCGTCAAGCGCTTCGGCAATGTCGGCGATGAGCTGCGCACCGCGGCGGCGGCCTACGCTGATGAGGTGGCCCGGGGCACCTACCCCGGACCCGAACACAGTTTTTAGGGTCAACGCAGTGAGGTGACGATGATCGGCCGAGCGGTGCACGCCCCCGTCGCACTGCTCGGCCAGCCGGTCGAGCCACTCGTCGACTGGGCGACCGGGATCTTGAAGTCACGAGAGATCGAGGTGACCGGCGCGGCGTCGCTCACCCGCCGCCGCGCCTGGTCGTTACTCGTCCGCATTCCCACCGAGTCCGGCCCGATGTGGGCCAAGGCCAACGCCCGCGCGTTCGCGCACGAAGGACCGCTGTTGCGGCTGCTCGCCCGGCTGCGCCCCGGCAGCGTGCTGGAACCCCTTGCGGTGCAAGAGGATCACGGGTGGCTGCTCAGCCCGCACGGCGGCGACACCGCACCCGACACCGACGCGGAGTGGTCCGGCCTGCTGCGCTCCTACGCCGATCTCCAGCAGTTCCTCGCCCCACACATCGACGACCTGATCGCCACCGGCACCCCGTACCTGCCGCCCAGCCGGCTCGGCACCGTCTACCGGCACTTCGAGCCGCGCGTTCCCGGGCTCGGCCACCGCATCGAGGAGGCCGCCGCGGAATTGGCCGCGTACGGCAGGCTCAGCCTCGAACACAACGACGTCCACACCGGCAATGTGTTCGCGGGCGCGACGCCCGGCACCGGCCGGCTGTTCGACTGGGGCGACGCGGTGATCACCCATCCCTTCCTGTCCCATCGCATCCTGCACCACCCGCACCGCGCCGCGTACTTCGAGCACTGGCGTCGCGTCGAACCGGTCTCCGACACCGAGATCGCCCTCGCCGAGCGTCTGGCTCCCTTGATCGCCCTTCACCCGTGGCGCACCATCGACACCTCCATTCCCCGTTTCGCGCGTTTCGTCGAGGAGCTGCTGGACGAGTTGCGCGCCACGTTTCGCTAGGTCGTGGAGGTTGCGTCCGCGGGCCGGATCGTGGCCTGGCATGGAGGAGCCGATACGGGGTTGTCCCTGCGACACGACAATGCGGTCAGGCGGCGATCCAGCCGCCGGATGCGCCGGCTCTGCGACGACGACAACGCGGGCGGGCGGCGATCCAGCCCCCGGACGCGCCGGCTCTGCGACGACGACAACGCGGCCGGGCGGCGATCCAGCCCCCGGACGCGCCGGCTCTGCGACGACGACAACGCGGCCGGGCGGCGATCCAGCCCCCGGACGCGCCGGCTCGACGACAACGACAACGCGGCCGGGCGGCGATCCAGCCCCCGAATGCGCCGACTCGGCGACGACGACAACGCGGCCAGGCGCCGATCCAGCCCACGGACGCGCCGGATGGGACTCGACACCGGGCGTAGCCATCCCGCGGCGGGCGGCGGGCGGGGTACGGCGCGCGCAGTCCGGGCCGACGCCGCGAATCAATGGCAGACTCGATGCCGACATTCGCGAGAGAAGTAGAGGGACCGATGCCGCACAGCCGTTGGATTTCACGCAGCACCCTGCTGCTGGCGGGCGTTTTCGCCGCCGCAGCGCTGACCGCCTGCGGAGGCGAGTCGAACCCGACCGGGAGCGCGAGTTCGACGACGCCGTCGGCGACGGCCACCACCAAGCCGAGCGGCACCGCGGGCACGAACAAGCCCGGCACCCCCGAGATCTCCGACGCCGCCGCCACGCAGCTGTGCGACATGATCCGGCCCGAGCTGTCGAACTGGCGGGTCCAGGGTCCGACGCTCGGCAAGATCGGGCTCAACGCGCTGGTGCACGAGTGGGCGCTGCGCAACGGCGGCATCAACGGCGCGGTGCTCGCCGACAAGCCGGTCATCGACCGTCTCACCACCAAGAGCTGCGCCGACGTACACCAGCAGGCGATCCAGGCGCTGGAGCTGCCCGATCTGGCCTCAGGTCTGGCGTTCTGATGGCCGAGCTGCGGACGCTGTACCCCGAGATCGAGCCCTACGACTCGGGCAAGCTAGACGTCGGCGACGGTCAGTCGGTGTACTGGGAGGTCAGCGGCAATCCGGACGGCAAGCCCGTGGTCTTCCTGCACGGCGGCCCCGGCGGCGGCACCTCACCGCATCAGCGGCAGTTCTTCGACCCGGCGGCCTACCGGATCGTGCTGTTCGATCAGCGCGGCTGCGGACGCTCGACCCCGAACCTGGCCGACGACGCGAGCCTCGAGCACAACACCACCCAGCATCTGATCGCCGATATCGAGGCGCTGCGTACGCATCTCGGCGTCGACCGCTGGCAGGTGTTCGGCGGCTCGTGGGGCTCCACCCTCGCCCTCGCCTACGCCGAGACGCACCCCGACCGGGTGACCGAGCTGGTGCTGCGCGGCATCTTCCTGTTGCGCCGCAAGGAGATCGACTGGTACTACAACGGCGCCGCCGGCTACGTGTACCCCGACGAGTGGGAGAAGTTCCTCGCGCCGGTGCCCGAGTCCGAGCGCGGCGAAGACCTGGTCGAGGTCTACCACCGGCTGCTGCACTCCCCCGACGAGAGCGTCGCGCTCGCGGCGGCCGTCGCCTGGTCCACCTGGGAGGGCGCGACGAGTACCCTGCTGCCGCAACCGGATCGGGTCGCCGAGACCGCCGAGCCCCGCTTCGCGCTCGCCTTCGCACGAATCGAGAACCACTACTTCCGCAACCACGCCTTCCTCGACGAGGGGCAGTTGCTGCGCGACATCGGCGTCATCGCGCACATTCCCACCGTTATCGTGCAGGGCAGGCACGACATCGTCTGCCCCGCGGTGAGCGCGTGGGATCTGCACAAGGCGATGCCCGGCTCCGAGCTGCACATCGTCGAGGACGCCGGGCACGCGTCGTACGAACCGGGCACCGCGCATCATCTGATCGAGGCCACCGACAGATTCGCGAAGGCGGAGTAGCCCATGACGGCCACCGCGGGTGCCGCCATCGTCGCGGCACTCGCCGACAATGTGGACCGGCTACTCGCCGCCGAGCCGGAAGTCCGTGCCGACGAACCCGACTCGATCCATCAGATGCGCGTAGCCACCCGCAGACTACGCAGCGTACTGCGGTCCTATCGCGGCCTCTTCGAACGAGCGCCCGCCGCAGCGCTGGGCGAGGAACTCAAGTGGCTCGCCACCGTCCTCGGCGTCGCCCGCGACGCCGAGGTGCGCGCCGAACGCTTCGAGAAGCTGCTCGCCGAACACGGGCGGGCAGCTGAGCTTTCGGCGGCCGACCTCGGCACTGAGGCACGCGCCGAACACCCCCGCGCGCCAGAACATGCAGCGGCCGACGTCGACGCCGAAGCACGCGTGGACAAGCAGCTTGCCGAACACAACGCCGAAGCACGCACCGAACGTCGCCCGGCGGCAATACATTCGGCGGCCGACCTCGACACCGAAGCACCCGCCAAACACATCGACAAGCAGCTCACCGAACACGACCGCGCCCCCGAACATGCAGCGACCGATGTCGACGCCGAGCCGTGCATCGACAAGCAGCTCGCCGAACACGGCCGGGCGTTCGAGCATGCAGCGGCCAAACTCGACACCGAGGCGCACGTGGACAACCAGCTCGCCGAACGTGGCCCGGCGGCAATACATTCGGCGGCCGATCTCGACGCCGTGACCGCCCGGCTGGTCACCGCTGAGCACGAAAGGTATGCCGCGGCACACGCCGATGTGCTGGTTGCCTTGGACAGCGCGCGCTACCGCGAACTGCGCGACGAGCTCACCGAATGGCGCACCGACCCACCCCTGCGCGCCGCGCGGGCCGAGGTGCCCGCCGCCGACTTCTTCACCGTGGTGCTGGAGCGCGACCGGGAACGCGTGCAGGGTCTGATCAAGCGGGAACCCACCGTCACAGCCGCCGACCGGATCGAGCTGCTACACGATATCCGCAAGAGCGCCAAGCGATTACGCTACTCCTGCGAGGCGGCCGAGCCCGTCCTCGGCCCCGCCGCGGCCGATCTCGGCAGCCGCGCCAAACGCCTGCAAACCGTGCTGGGCGACCACCGCGACGCCGTCGAATCCCAGCACGCCATCTACGGCGTCGCCGCCAACGCCGGCGCCGCAGGCGAGGATACGGCCCTCTACCGAGTACTAGCAGGCGCCGAAGACACCGCCGCCCGCCAAGCCCTCACCCGCTACCCCGAGTCCGCCGCCGCCCTGTCCGCCGACTAGGGCCAACCCCACCCACCGCCCTCTCGCCCTCCCCACTAGCCGAGCAGCCCAAAACCTCGCACCCTCTCTCCGGATCCGCACCCCCTCTAGGGCCCTAAAGACAGTGCGGAACCCAAGAAACAGTGCGGCGCCCACCAGCCACAGCACGCACCCTCCAACCCCAACGCAGTGCGGACCTCGACCAGCCTCCGCGGCAGCGCCCCACCGCCGACCAGCCGAAGCCTCGCACCCACTCTCCGGATCCGCACCCTATCTAGGGCACTAAAGACAGTGCGGATCCCAAGAAACAGTGCGGCGTCCACCGGCAACAGCGCGCACCCTCCAACACAGCGCGGACCTCAAGCAGCCTCCGCGGCAGCGCTGCACCGCCGAGCAGCCGAGCAGCCGAGCAGCCGAAGCCTCGCACCCTCTCTCGGGCTCCGCACCCATTATGGGGCCCTATAGAGGGTGCGGAGCCGGAGAGAGGGTGCGGGGGTTAGGCGGGGTAGGTGAAGGTGATCTTGCGGGTGGTGGGGTCGGCGGAGAGTAGGCGGACTCGGACGGACGCACCCTCAGGCGGTTGGCCTACGCACGGGCCCAGCACGGGTGGGTCGGCGATGAAGATCTCCGCCGCACGGTTGCCGTTGGCTTCGCGCACTACCACCGCGTCGAACTCGGTTCCGGCGCGCTCGGCGAGCAGCGTGGACTCGGCGAGGTCGATGCAGGCCCGCTCGACCTTGCCCGCGATCGCGTCGCTGCGGCGCATGCTGTCGGCGGCATCCGCGAGCCCGTACCGGACCCACTGGGGCACTTCGGTTCCCGCGCACCGCGCCAGGCAGATCTCGGTGCTGAACCGATCGGACAGACGGCGCAGCGGCGCGGTGACATGAGCATACGGTGCGCGGATCGCGCTGTGCTCCAAGCTCTCCGGGGTGAGAGCCGGGGTATCCCCGTTCAGCACGGTGTAGGACGCCCCGCGCATCAAACCCGTCGCCTCGGACATGAGCACAAGCGCGGCAGGCGTATTCGGATCCAGCCCGGCCAGCAGTTGCCCGACCGACAGCTCCGCCGGCCACTCGACCCCCAGCGCCGCGGCCGTGCGGTGCATGGACGCTATCGCCGACTCCGCGGGCGGCGGCATGGTGCGCAGCAGCGCGGGCGCGCCGGCGTCGATCATGATGCGCGCCGCGCACATCCCGGTGAGCAACGAGACCTGCTCGTTCCAATCGTCGGCGGCGGTGCGCGGTTCGACGACGAGCC
>NZ_BAGH01000125.1 GCF_000308715.1 Nocardia tenerifensis NBRC 101015 | reverse complement strand
CACGAGGCCGACGTCACCAAGATCGCGGCGCTGCGTGCCCAGGCCAAGGCGGCGTTCAAGGAGCGCGAGGGCGTCAACCTGACGTTCCTGCCGTTCTTCGCCAAGGCCGTCGTCGAGGCGCTCGGCGTGCACCCGAACGTCAACGCCAGCTACGACGACTCCTCCAAGGAGGTCACCTACCACGCGGCCGTGCACCTCGGCATCGCCGTCGACACCGAGCAGGGCCTGCTGTCCCCGATCATCCACAACGCGAGCGACCTGTCGCTGGCCGGCCTGGCGCGCGCCATCGCCGACATCGCCAACCGCGCCCGCAACGGTGGCCTCAAGCCCGACGAGCTGGCCGGTGGCACGTTCACCATCACCAACATCGGCAGCCAGGGCGCCCTGTTCGACACCCCGATCCTGGTTCCGCCGCAGGCGGCCATGCTCGGCACCGGCGCGATCGTCAAGCGCCCGGTGGTGGTGAAGGACGACACCGGCAGCGAGTCCATCGGCGTGCGTTCGATGTGCTACCTGCCGCTCACCTACGACCACCGCCTGATCGACGGCGCGGACGCGGGTCGCTTCCTCACCACGATCCGGCACCGGCTCGAGGAGGCGGCGTTCGAGGCCGACCTCGGGCTCTAACCGTCGTGTTCGCATGAAGGTCGTGATCGCCGGCTCGTCCGGGCTGATCGGGACGGCGCTCGTCGCGGCACTGCGCCGCGACGGGCACGAGGTCGCCCGCCTGGTTCGCCGGCGGGCGGCCGGTCCGGACGAGTTCTCCTGGGATCCCGTCCGCGCCGACCTGGACGAGCGGGCCTTGCGCGGCGCGGACGCGGTGGTCAACCTGTGCGGGGCGGGCATCGCCCGGCGTCGCTGGAACGGCGGCTTCAAGCAGGAACTGCGCGACAGCCGGATCACCCCCACCGACGTGCTGGCCGCGGCCGTCGTCAAGGCGGGCGTGCCTACCTTGGTCAACGCCAGCGGCGTGCAGTTCTACGGCGGCGAGACCGGAGACCGGGTGGTCGACGAAACCTCGCCTGCCGGTTCGGGTTTCCTCGCCGGGCTGTGCCGAGACTGGGAGGCCGCGACCCGGCCCGCCGCCGACGCGGGTGTGCGCACGGTGCTGTTGCGCAGCGCCGTCGTGCTGTCGGGTCAAGGCGGTTTGCTCAGCATGCTGCACCCGCTCTACTCGCTCGGTCTCGGCGGACGACTCGGCAGCGGGCGGCAGTACACGCCGTGGATCTCGCTGGACGACGAGATCGGCGCGATCGTCTTCGCCCTCGGCACCGACACGCTCGCCGGGCCGCTCAATGTCGTCGGCCCGGCGCCGGTCACCAACGCCGAGTTCAGCCGGGCGCTCGGCCGGGCCCTGCACCGGCCTACGCCACTTGTGGTGCCCGCCTTCGCGCTGCGGGCGCTCTTCGGCGAGTTCGCGCAGGAGGGGATCCTGCGCGGACCACGCGCGATACCCACGGCCCTCGAGGAGGCGGGCTACGAGTTCCAGCACCCCACCATCGGCGCCGCGCTGGCCGCGACGGTGGGACGACCCGGAGACGATCGATGACCGACCAGCTCGACACCCGCACCCGCATCAGAGACGCCCACCGCGACGACCTGCCCGCGATCCTCGAAATCCACAACGCGAATATCGCCACCTCCACAGCGATTTGGGACCTGGAGCAGGTCGGCCTGGAGGAGCGCGTCGCCTGGTTCGAGACGCGCACCGCCGCGAATCAACCGATCCTCGTCGCCGAGATCGACGGCGTGCTCGCGGGTTACGCCAGCTACGGACCGTGGCGACCCAAGGCCGGTTACCGGTTCACCGTGGAGAACTCGGTCTACGTCGACGACCGCTTCCACCGCCGCGGCATCGCCACCGCCCTGCTCACCGAACTCCTCGACCGCGCACGGCAATCCGGGCACGTGCACGCCGTCATCGCCGGCATCGAATCCGGCAACACCGGCTCCATCCAACTCCACGAACGCTTCGGCTTCCGAGTAATCGGCGAATTCCCTGAAGTAGGGCACAAATTCGGCCGCTGGATGGACCTGACGCTCATGCAGCTGACCCTCCCCGTGCACGCCCGCTAGCCGCTTCAACGGATCTGCACCGGGTGCCGGAATGCGCTCTGGGCACCCGCAGGCAGTGCGGATTCCGCGACGCCGTGCGGATCTCGCAGAAGCGGTGCCGCTGCCGCAAAGCCGCGCAGATTCCCTCGTGTGGTGGGGATTTCGCAAAGCGGTGCCGATCCAGCCGAGCCGCGCAGATTCCTGCGGCGCGGTGCAGATTTCGCGAAGCCGCGCCGATCCCGCCCAGCCGCGCAATCCCGTGGCGCGGAGCACTTTCGCGAAGCCGTGCTTATCCCACCAAGCCGCACAGATTCCCTGGCGCGGTGCAGATTTCGTGAAGCAGTACCGATCCCGCCAAGCCCGTCAATGGAATCTGCATCGGTTCTTGGAAGCCGCCCCGCTCTGCGCTCCCGCAGACAGGGCGGGTTCCTCGAAGCGGTGCAGATCCCGCGAAGCCATGCGGATTTCCGCCAAGCGGTGCGGATTTCGTGGCGCGGTGCAGATTCCGTGGCGGCGAGGCCGAACAGGCCAAGGGCACCCCGCACCAGATCCTGCTCACCGGCCCCGACATCCTCGACCTAAACCTCTACATCGACTCCGTGCGCGCCGAAATCCTCGACCACTACCGCAAGATCGACCGCCCCATCACCATGATCATGCCCACCTCGATGGCCGGCGACAGCACCGAAGGTCGCACCCCCTGGCGAAACCAGCAGCTGGCGCAACGGAGTAGACCGCCTCGTCCGCGAGCTGCCGCACATCCAGGCGACCTGGCTCGAAGGCCGATCCCGTGGCGCGGTACAGATTCCGTAGCGCACGCGGCGCGGATCCCGTCGCGTGGGGCCGATCCCGTCGCGCGGGGCCGATTCCGTAGCGCATGCGGCGCCGATCCGGTAGCGCGGTGCAGATTCCGTGGCGCAGGGCAGAGTCCGTCGCGGGAGGCCGAGTCCGTCGCGCGAAGCAGAGTCCGTCGCGGGAGGCCGAGTCCGTCGCGCGAAGCAGAGTCCGTCGCGCGGGGCAGAGTCCGTCGCGCGGGGCATTGTTTGTGGCGCGTGGTGCTGATCCCGTGGCACGGTGCACATTCCACGGCGCGATGCTATGCCCGTAGCGCCGTGCCGGTCCCCTGCAGCGGTGCGGATTTCGCGAAGCAAATGTCGCAAGGCTTGTCAACGGAATCTGCGCCGGTTCGTAGAATCCGCCCCGCCCTGCGCTCCAGCACACAATGCAGGTCCCGCGAAACGGTGCGCATTCCGCAGAGCCGTGCGATCCCAGGAAGGCGGGCGGATCCCATGCCGAGTGCATCCCATGCCGCGCGCATCGCATACCGAGCGCACCCCATGCCGCGCGCATCGCATACCGAGCGCACCCCATGCCGCGCGCACCCCGTGTGGTGGTGCGCGGGTGTGGTGCGCTGCACGGACCACCGGTGGAACTCCTCTACCCCTGCGGCGTACCGTCGAGCACGTGAACGACACGCGTACCACCTGGTCCGCCCGATTCGATACGACCCCGATCGTGGTCGAGGATCTCGGACTCATCGACTACCACAGCGCCTGGGAACTGCAGCGGACGATCGCGGCGGAGCGGGCGGAGGGCATCGGATCCGATCGCCTGCTGCTGCTCGAGCATCCGTCGGTCTACACCGCGGGGCGGCGGACCGAGGCCGAGGATCTGCCGATCGACGGCAGTCCGGTGGTCGAGGTGGACCGCGGCGGCAAGATCACCTGGCACGGCCCGGGCCAGCTGGTCGGCTACCCGATCGTGCGGCTCGCCGAGCCGGTGGACGTCGTGCACTACGTGCGCCGCCTCGAGGAAGCTCTCATCACCGTCTGCACCGACCTCGGCCTGCACTGCGGCCGGATCGAGGGCCGCTCCGGCGTCTGGCTCCCGGCCACCGAGGTGTTCGCCGAGCGCAAGATCGCCGCCATCGGCGTTCGGGTGCAGCGCGGCGTCGCCCTGCACGGCATCTCGCTCAACTGCAACTCCGCCATGGACGGCTTCCAGGCGATCGTCCCGTGCGGCATCCGCGACGCCGGCGTCACCACGCTCTCGCGCGAGCTGGGCCGCGAGGTGACGGTCGCCGAGGTGAAGCCGCTCGTCGCCGACGCCATCGCCAAAGCGCTCGACGGCGAACTGCCGGTAACCGACCACGTTATTGCGCGCGTCACACCGGTGGGAGGCCCCGCGACCGCCTGATCCGGTAGGCGTAGTGTCGATCTGGTGACCTCAGCTTCAGCACCGGCAGGACGCAAACTGCTACGCATCGAGGCGCGCAACGCGGAGACCCCGATCGAGCGCAAACCTCAATGGATCCGTACCAGGGCCAAGATGGGCCCGGAGTATTCCGAGCTCAAGGGCCTGGTCAAACGCGAGGGCTTGCACACCGTGTGCGAGGAAGCGGGCTGTCCCAACATCTTCGAATGCTGGGAAGACCGTGAGGCCACCTTCCTCATCGGCGGCGAGCAGTGCACCAGGCGCTGCGACTTCTGCCAGATCGACACCGGCAAACCGGCCGCACTCGATCGCGACGAGCCGCGCCGGGTCGCCGAGAGCGTGCAGGCGATGGGCCTGCGCTACTCCACCATCACCGGCGTCGCCCGCGACGACCTCGAAGACGGCGGCGCCTGGCTCTACGCCGAGACGGTCCGCGCCATCAAGCAGCTCAACCCGAACACCGGCGTCGAGCTGCTGATCCCCGATTTCAACGCCGTGCCCGAGCAGCTGGCCGAGGTGTTCTCGGCGCGCCCGGAGGTGTTGGCGCACAACCTGGAGACGGTGCCGCGCATCTTCAAGCGCATCCGCCCCGCCTTCCGCTACGAGCGCTCCCTCTCGGTGCTCACCGCGGCGCGCGAGGCCGGCCTGGTCACCAAGTCCAACCTGATCCTCGGCATGGGCGAGACCCCGGAAGAGGTCACCCAGGCGATGCGCGACCTGCACGAGGCCGGCTGCGACATCCTCACCATCACCCAGTACCTGCGCCCCTCCCCCCGCCACCACCCGGTCGACCGCTGGGTCAAGCCGGAGGAGTTCGTGCAGCACTCGAAGATGGCCGAGGAGATCGGTTTCGCGGGCGTGATGGCCGGGCCGCTGGTCCGCTCGTCCTACCGCGCGGGCCGCCTCTATGCGCAGGCGATGGCCCACCACGGCCGCGAAATCGCCCCCGCCATGGCGCATCTCGCCGAGGAGGGCACCGCCTCGCAGGAGGCCTCGTCCGTCCTGGCCCGTTTCGGCAGCTAGCCGCCGTGTTCGCGTCCGGATCGGGCGCGAACACCACCGCGGTCCGGTCGGTAGCGACCCATGCGCACACGGGGGATCGAAATATGCTCGGCCACAATGCATCCGCGCGGCTGATCCGGGTGGTTACCAAAGCCCTCACCGCCGCGGTGGTGGCCACCGCGCTGGTCGCCTGCGGCGCCGATGACGAATGCGGACGCGATGTCGGTTGCGCCTTTCCGGCGGACGCGGGCGCCGCGATCGATGAGACTGTCCGGAAGAACATGGACGCGGGGTTGATTCCCGGCGCGTTGGTCACCGTGCACGACCCCGCTCGAGGCAACTTCACCAAAGCGTATGGCGTCGCCGATCTCGCCACCGGGCGCGCGATGACGATCGAGGATCACATCCGAATCGGCAGCATCACCAAGACATTCACCGCGACCGCGATACTTCGAGCCGCCGACGACAACAAGCTCTCCCTCGACGATGCGCTCAGCGAGTACGTGCCCGGGGTACCCAACGGCGATGCCATCGCCCTGCGCGACCTGCTCGGCATGCGCGGCGGCGTCCGGGACCTGATGAGCGACACCGACTTCCTCGATCAGTTCCTGGCGAAGACACCCGGCGAATGGCGCCCCGGAGACAGTCTGCGCACAATCACCGGCCACCCGGAGCGGGCACAGCCGCCGCACCGCGAAACCGAGTACTCCAACTCCGAATACCTGCTGCTGGGGCTGGTTTTGGAGAAAGTCACCGGCAAACCGGTGCACGAGGTCCTCGACGAGGTCGCGACCGCATACGGGCTCCCCGACACCACGTATCCCGCCGACGCCACCATGCCCGCTCCCGCGAGCCGTGGCTACGCCTATTTCGATGACGCTGCCACGGACGTGACCGCGCGCAACACCCCCGAGCTGTTCGGTGCGGCGGGCAGCATGGTGTCGACCATCGGCGACCTGGCCGATTACGCGCCCCGGCTGGCCCGCGGCGAACTGCTGAAGCCTGAAACCCACCGGGCCCGACTGCAGTTCACCACCGGTACCGCCGGGGGCGGTCCCCTCGATTACGGCCTCGGCATGCAGCGCTTCGGTCCGTGGCTCGGCCACACGGGTGGCGTGCTCGGCTACACCACCCACCTCGGTTACCTTCCCGACCGGGGGATCACTGTCGCGGTGGCCGTGAACCAGTACACCGTTCCTCCCACCCTGCTGCGCGTCACCGCGTCCTCGATCTGGTTCGCGATCGTCGCTCGCCTGTACCCGGACTCGCTGCCGGGTCATCGCGACGATCCCGTTCCGGCTGCCCCGCCGCCACCCTCCCCCGCGGAGCTCAGCGCACGGCTCCAAGAGGCCTTCGACCCGAAAGTGCCTGTCGCCCAAAAGTCTCTGCGCGTCGTGGACGACGACAAGGACCCCGAACTGCTCGCCCGCCTGGCGACGGCCTTCACCGCGTACCCGATGTCGTTCCAGGTGGACAAACTCACCCAATTCGGCGACGGAACCTTGCTCGCCACCACCACGACGTCTTTCGCGGGCGGCAGGCGCCCGATGGTGGTCCCGCTCGCCGTCCGCGATGACAGCTGGCGGCTCTCCACCGGGTGGGTCTGCGAAAACCTCACCCTCGTCGGCCAAACCTCCCCCGCCTGCGCCTGAGTGGCCATGTGTACGAAGACTCGTGACCGACGGGGCGAGCTACGTCGAATCCTTCTGCGGCTGAACGCTTGTCCGTTTCCACAGCACCAGCGCGCCGACGGCCGAGCCGATCATGCACGCGCCGACCACCCATAGTCCCGCGCGCTGCGTTCCGGTCCAATCCTTCAGCCAGCCCGTGACATACGGCGCCGCGAAGCCGCTGATATTGCCGATGGAGTTGATCAGCGCGATGCCGCCCGCGGCGGCGGCTCCGGAGAGGAACGCGCTCGGCAGCGCCCAGAAGGTGGGCAGGGCCGCGAGAACGCCTACGGCACAGACGGTTACGGCGACCATGGCCGCGACCGGGTTGCCGAGGTAGAGCGCGACCGGGATCGCCAGTCCGCCGAGCAACGCGGGAAGCGCTACGTGCCAGGGACGTTCGCCGGTGCGGTCACCGTGCCTGCTCCACCAGACCATCACGACCGCGCCGACGACGTAGGGCACCGCGTTGATCAATCCGCGCTGCACCACCGAGTAGTGCGTGCCGTACTGCTGCTGGAAACCGTTGATGATCGTCGGCAGGAAGAAGCCGAGCGCGTAGAGCCCGTAGACGATTCCGCCGTAGACCAGCGCGAGCCCGAGCACCCGGGGATCGGTGAGCGCCTTGCGCAAGGTCCAGTGCCCGGCCTTCTCGACCTCGGCCTGCTCGGCGGCGAGTTCGGTACTGAGCCATTGTCTTTCGTCGCTGGTCAGCCACTTCGCCTGTGCCGGACTGTCGGTGAGGAAGAACCACGTCACCACCGCGAGCAGCAACGCGGGCACGCCCTCGACGAGGAACATGAACCGCCAGCCGGCGAGGCCGAACACCCCGTGCCCGTACTGGATGATCAGGCTCGACATGGTCGAGCCGAGCGCGGTGGAGATCGGCACGGCGACCATGAACAGCGCGACGAACTTCGCCCGCTGATTCTGCGGAAACCAATACGTCAGGTAGAGCAGGATGCCAGGAAAGAACCCCGCCTCCGCCACGCCGAGCGCGAAACGCAGGACGTACAGCACGGTTTCGTTGGGCACGAACGCCATCGCGGTCGCGACCACACCCCAGCTGGCCAGGATCCTGGCGATCCAGCGCCGCGCCCCGAACCGATGCAGGGCCAGGTTGCTCGGCACCTCGAGCACTAGATATCCGATGAAGAAGATGCCCGACGCGAAGCCGAACGCCGTCTCGGTGAGCCCGAGGTCGGCCTTCATCCCGCTGGGCCCCGCGAAGCCGATATTGACCCGATCGAGATAGTTCACGAAATACAGCAGCCCGAGAAACGGCACCAGGCGGAGAGTGACCTTGCGCAGCGTCGCGCGCGGCAGGTCATGGGTGACAACCATGGGCGCACTCTGGCCCCCGAGGCACCCGCGGGTCAAGCCCCCAGCCGGGGGTTTTGTCCGGGTCAGGATCGGCGCATCCGGCTCGGCCACGCCCCGAATGCGCGTAAGTCATAGCAGGACTGCACGATTCAGGACGAGGCGTCTGCCGTCTACGCTGTGCGCATGGCGAAGATCAACGACAGGCTCTCCGACGTCCCCGGCGTCGCCCCCGGCTTCGGCTACGCCCACGCGGTGACCGTGTCGAACGGGCTCGCCTTCGTGTCGGGGCAGATCGCGGTGGACGCCGAGGGCAACCTCGTCGGGGGCGACGATATGGCCGCTCAGACCAGGCAGGCGCTCACCAACCTGGAGAACGTGTTGCACGCCCTCGGCACCGACTGGACCGGCCTGGTCAAGCTGACCTGGTTCGTCACCGACACCGCCAGACTGCAGGACATCCGCGACGTCCGCGACGAATTCCTCCGCCCCGCGCTCGGCGACCGGCCGAACCCCGCCAGCACGCTCGTCCGGGTGGCCGGCCTGTTCCGCCCGGAGTTCCTCGTCGAGGTGGAGGCCGTGGTAGCGGTCGCTTGATCACGCGTCGACCCCGCCGCTGACCGCGACCCCGTACGGACCGCGCAGTCCGTCGCACCGGGTTCTGCCGATCCGTGCACGCGCGGTGACCGCCGGTGGGAAGCTCGAAGGACCGCAGGGTGTCGGGGCGCGCGAGGAAGCGAGACGCACAGTGGACAAGACGAGTGGGACCGTAGGGGGCAACGGCAGAGTGGCTACGGCCGAGCGGCCGGATCAGATCAGAAACGTCGTGCTGGCCGGGCACAGCGGATCGGGGAAGACGACCCTGGTCGAGGCGATGGCGCTGACCACGGGGACGGTGAATCGGGCGGGGCGGGTCGAGGACGGAACCTCACTCTCGGACTATGACGAGATCGAACATCGGCAGCACCGATCGGTGCAGCTGTCCGTGGTGCCCCTGGCCTGGGCGGGGATGAAGATCAACCTGTTGGACACGCCGGGCTACGCGGACTTCGTCGGCGAGTTGCGGGCGGGTTTGCGCGCGGCGGACGCGGCGCTGTTCGTCATCTCGGCGGCCGAGGGCGCGGAGGGCGTCAGCGGCGCGACCCGCGCGCTGTGGGAGGAGTGCGCGGCGGTCGGCATGCCGCGGGCGATCGTGCTCACCCATTTGGACACCGCGCGTGCGGATTTCGACGAGATGACCGAGACCTGTCGCACCGTTCTCGGCGGCGGCGCGTCGGAAAACATTCTCCCCCTGCATCTTCCGGTCTACGGCCCGAAGAGCGCGGACGGCCACCGCCCCGTCACCGGACTGATCGAGCTGCTGCCGAACTGCGTGGTCGACTACTCCTCGGGCGAGCGCGTGGAGACCGAGCCGTCGCCGGAGCAGCGGGACATGTTGGAGGAGGCGCGGAATCGGCTCATCGAGGGCATCATCGCCGAGAGCGAAGACGAGACGCTGATGGAGCGGTATCTCGAGGGTGAGGAGATCGAGCTCGCTACCCTTGTCGCGGACCTCGAGCGGGCCGTGGCCAGGGGCAGCTTCCACCCCGTGCTGTTCGGCGCGCCCGCGCCGGAGGGGGCCAAGCAGGGCTTGGGCACGGTGGAACTGCTCGACCTGATCATCGGCGGGTTCCCGACACCGTCGGAGCACGTCGTCTCCGCTGTCACCGCGGCGGACGGCAATACGCGCCGTCAACTCGACTGCGATCCGGACGGCGCGCTCGCGGCGGAGGTGATCCGCACCGCGTCGGACCCGTATGTTGGCCGGGTCTCGCTGGTCCGGGTGTTCTCCGGCACGCTGCGCGCCGACGACACGGTGCATGTCTGCGGTCACGGCCTGGAGGAGCGCGGCCACGAGAGCCACGACGTCGACGAGCGCGTCGGCGCGGTCTCCACGCCGTTCGGCAAGGGGCAGCGCCCGCTCGGCCAGGCCATCGCCGGCGACATCGCCTACGTCACCAAGCTCAGCCGCGCCGAGACCGGCGACACCCTTTCCGGCACAGACAAACCGCTGCTGATCGAGCCGTGGCAGATGCCGGATCCGTTGCTGCCCATCGCGATCACCGCGCACAGCAAGGCCGACGAGGACAAACTCTCGCAGAGCCTGGCCAGGCTGGCGGCCGAGGATCCCGCGGTGCGGCTCGAGCACAACGCGCACACCCATCAGCTGGTGCTGTGGTGTCTCGGCGAGGCACACCGCGACGTCGCGCTGGAGCGGTTGCGGACCAGGTTCGGGGTGCAGGTCGACGTGGTCGATCATCGGGTCGCGCTGCGAGAGACGTTCGCGGGCAAGGCGAATGGGCGCGGCAGGCACGTGAAGCAGTCCGGCGGGCACGGGCAGTACGCCGTGTGCGAGATCGAGGTCGAGCCGCTGCCCGGCGGGTCGGGGATCGAGTTCGTGGACAAGGTGGTCGGCGGAGTCGTTCCGCGCCAATTCATTCCGTCGGTGGAGAAGGGTGTGCGGGCGCAGGCGGCGCGCGGCGTCGCGGCCGGCTACCCACTGGTGGACGTGCGGGTGACGCTGTTCGACGGCAAGGCGCACTCGGTCGACTCCTCCGACGCCGCCTTCCAGACCGCGGGCGCCCTGGCGTTGCGCGAGGCGGCCGCCGGCGCGGGAATCGCGCTGCTGGAACCGATCGCCGAGGTGTGGGTGGTCGTCTCCGACGACTATGTCGGCCCGGTCCTGAGCGACCTGTCCGGCCGCCGCGGTCGCGTACTGGGCACCGAACCACACGGCGCCGGCCGCACCCGAATCCACGCCGAGGTACCGGAGCTCGAACTCAGCCGCTACGCCATCGATCTGCGCTCGCTCTCGCACGGCACCGGCGACTTCACCCGCTCCTACACCCGGCACGAGTCGATGCCGGGTCAGCTCGCCGCGGCGCTGCGCGAGCAGGCGAAAAAGCAGTCCTAGCAACGACATCGGGCCCCGCTCACGGGGAAGTGAAGGGGCCCGAACGTCTTTCATCTAGCCGACCAGATTCTTGCGGAGCTTCAGGATGGTGCCCGCGTCCAGGCCGAGGCCCCTGGTGAGGAACTTGCCGAGGTCGCCGTAGTCCTGCTCCATCTTGCCCACCGCTGCGTCGAGGTAGGCGTCCCTGACCTCCTGGAGCGGGATGAGCAGATCGGGGTTCTGCATGAGACCCGCCTGCTTCACCTGCTGGCGCAGGGCGGCGTCCGCGGCGGCGCGATACTGGTTGGACAGCAGGTAATCCTGGCGGGCCGTGCCCTCCGGTACGCCGACCGCGCGCAGTAGCACGTAGGTCAGCCAGCCGGTGCGGTCCTTGCCCGCCGTGCAGTGGTACAGCGTCGCCTTGTCCGTGTTGGCGAGGTCCTTGATGGTCTGCCCGAACGCGTTTCGCGACTCCTGGCGGGTGATGAACGTGGTGTACATCGTCAGCATGATCTGCTCGGCCTTGCCGTTGCCGAGGGCCTCCTCCTGCTTCCGCGGATCGCGGGTCTGGATCACCGCCAGCATCTGCTGGAACAGGCCGGTGTCATCGATCGGCCGGGAAACCGGCTGTGCGCCCGGAATCGGCTTGTCCGCGCCCGCGAACTGCACCTCGCCGGGCGTGCGCAGATCGATCACTGTCTGCACGGTGAGGCCGGCCAGTTTCCGCGCGTCCGCGTCGGTCAATTTCTCCAGCGAGTCCGAACGAATGGCCTTGCCGGACTTCGTCTTCGCGCCGTCATAGGTTCGATACCCGCCGATATCACGGGTATTCACCGTGCCCTGTAGATCGATCTTGCCGCCCGCGACCGCCGTCTGTGCGTCCGGCTGCGCAGTCGCCGCGGGTGGAGCGGTCGTCATCGTCACCGCGAAGATCGCCAAAATAGCTGTCAGCAAAGAAAACAATGAAATCTTCATGGCGCCGGACAGTAGAACCTGTTTCACTTCGGTATCGGCGTTCGACCCCATTCCGCCGCATCTGCCCCGCTCATCGAGACCCGCCCGGCAGTCAGCGAGATTCCTTCTGGATTTCGCGCACGATCGGAATACCATCCGCTCGACCGGGCCACCATCGCCGACCCGCCTTTCGGCCGTTTCCGCGAGAACCGCGGCGGACGCTATCCGCGCATCTGTCACCGCCGGGCCGAGGTGATAGTCGATGAATCGCCGAGCGGTCGGCACTCGACCCCTCGACTCGCAGTGTCCGGCAGGTGCTGCCCACTCGCGACAAGCACGTCTGTCGCGGCAGATCCGAAATTGTCTGCGGTTGATCTCCCACTCTCGGACTGTTCGCCTATCTCAGTACAATCGAACATATGGCCCTTGTGCATCCCAGCCGTGATCAGCTCCGGATCGAGGACGTGTTGTCGGCGTTGGGGAATCCGACCCGGCTCGCCGTGGTGCGCGTGCTCGACAACGGTGGAGACTACAACTGCACCGCCGTGCTGAACGTGCTGGGCATCAGTGCCCGATCGACCATGACCCACCACTGGCGGGTGCTGCGGGAGGGCGGTGTCATCCGGCAGACCGCTTCGGGCAGGGAGTTTTTGCTCGAACTGCGCCGGACGGATCTCGACGCACGTTATCCCGGGCTGCTCGACGCGGTCCTCGCTGGTACCCGCGTCGACGAGGCGGGCGGACCGGTGTAGTACCCGGCCCGCCCGTCGACGGTGTCACCCGGCCGGATAGAAGGAGGCGATCTCCTCAGCCACGAGGTCGGGCCGTTGGTCGACCAACCAGTGTCCGGCACCGGCGATCTCACTACCGACCACCCCGGGGGCCGCGTCCCGGACCGCGGGCACCATGACTCCGCTGAGACCGTCCTGGGTCAACATGCGCACCGGAATAGTGAGCGGCGTCTGCTGCAACCGTGCGTTCTCCGTTTCATCGATCTGCCACGTTCGATACAGCTCGAATCCGGCGTGGAGCACCTGGGGGCGCGAGTACACCCGCGCGTATTCCGCCAAAGATTCGGCGGAGATGGGCAATTCATGATCGGAGGCCGCGCGCGCCTGTTCGGAGACCTCGCTGTGCCGGAAGAAGTAATCCAGGAAGGCAGTGACGCGGTCCGTTACCAGCTCCTCGGCCAAGGGGTTCTGCACATTGAAAGAGAAGTGCCACGAAAGCGGTTGCACCGCCGCGAAACCGAGATTCCTGCCGACCAGCGGGAAATCCATCAGGAACAACCCGGCGACTTGGTCGCGATGCTCGGCGGCCAGCGCGTAGGCGACACCGACGCCGAAGTCATGCGCGACCACCCGCGCGTCACGCTGGACGCCTATCTTGGTCAGCAGAGCCGAAACATACCGCGCCAGAGTGGTTTTCGTATACGACGCGGGCTGGCCGGTGCTGTCGCCCATGCCCGGCAGGTCGATCGCGATCACGGTGCGCCCGGCGAGCAGTTTCGGCATGACCGCGTGGTACTCGTACCAGCTCTCCGGCCAGCCGTGCAGCAGGACCAGCGGCTGCGGGCCTGATCCGCCGATGACGTAGTGCATCTGCACGCCGTCGACCGTGGTGAAACAGTGCCGGAACGATTGGGCGAGAACAGGATCGCGCTCGGTCGCCGCGTTGTAGCCACGGGACTGCGGTTCTTCCCCGGCCACACATGGGGGCGCCGAGGAAGGTGGCGGCGCCGAATGCCCCTCCACACGCCAATTCAGCGCTCCCACAACGACTACGAGCACTACAGCCAGACCAACCGACCACCAGATGGGGCGCCCCCACCAGCGGTCACGAGAAGAGCTCGGCATGACAACCTCCGATTGTACGTAGATCCACGTATAAACGTATCATTGGATGGTCGGCCGGCCTTCGCACGACTGGTCGACTCGATAGGTCAGCGCCATGCCGGCCACGGCACACATAGTGCGGACGAGGAGGACGCGCGGCTTCGCGCATTCTCGCGCGCAGGGTCACCTGTGACACTGCTCCATATTCACGTCGCCGACGTCGCAGATAGTGCCCATTCCAGCCCCATCGGCGCTGGTCAAACCGCCCGAGGAACTGGCGGCGGCATCGCCCGAGAAGCGTCCGCCCAGAGTTCGCGCCCGACGCACGCCTTGGCGGATGACGTGTTGCCGGACGCCGGGGGCTGTCGGGGTGCTCCGCGGCGACAGCAGCCCTTCAGACGGCGGGAGTTGTGACTATTCGCGCCGACGGGCAGATTGCGTGTGGGCCAAGTCACAGTGGCGGGCTGTTACGGGATCCCGGTCACCGGCGTCTTATGTCCGTTCCCAACACTTGATCGACAAAGGACGACACCATGACCGAACCCCGTTTCGATCTCAATGCCAATGCGCTCGGCGCCAAGCTGGGCAAGCGATTTCAATCCGTCAGCGTGGCGCTCATGCAGTCACAGGCGCTGCCCAAGACGTTGACGGAGCTGGTGGAGCTGCGCGCCAGCCAGATCAACGGCTGCGGCTACTGCACCGACGCCCACGCCAAGGACCTGGCCGCAGCCGGAGAATCCGCGACCCGGATCAACCTGGTCGCGGTGTGGCGCGAAACCACGGTGTTCACCGAGGCCGAGCGAGCCGCACTGGCCTTCGCCGAGGAGGGCACCCGCCTGGCCGACACCGCCACCGGCGTGTCCGACGAGACCTGGGCCCAGGTCCGCGCACACTTCGACGACGACCAGATCGCCGCCCTGATCTACGTTATCTCCTGCATCAACGCCGCCAACCGAATGCTCGTGATCACGAAGACCAAGGGCGGCTCGTACGTGCCGGGCACATTCGAGAGCATCGCCGCCGCCGCGCGCTGACACCGAATGCGCGCCCGGCCCTGGATGTTTCGTCTCGGGCCGGGCAGCCTGGCTTGCTCTGCGCGCGAATTGCACTGCATCCGTAGCCTATTGCGTGCAATCGACTTCCAATAGCGGCAGGTGGCGGCCGGGGATCGCCGTCGACGCGACGCTGCCGATGTTTACCGCGCCCATGGTGCGATAGAACGGTTCCGCGTTCGGGTCCGATTCGACTGTCAGCCTTGTGAATCCAGCGTCGCGAGCCGTCTGGAGCGCGTGCCGGAACAGGTCGCGGCCGATTCCGTTACCGATGGCTTCCGGAGCGACGAACAGCATGCCGAGTTCGCCGGTCGGTGGAACTCCCTCGACGGTGACGAATCCGACTATGGCACCGTCGGATTCGGCCACGGCGGTGCGGCGGACGACGACCTCGCGCGGTGCAAGGGTTAGTTCATCGCGCCACAAATCGAGGAGTTGCTGGTCGTAACCCCAGAAGGCTTTGGAGCGTAGGGCCAGCTCACCGAGGAGGGCAGCTTCGTCGGGTCGCCCCGGCCTGAGCACAACAGCCATGATCACGAGTCTGCCTCGAGGCGGCACCAAGTCCGTGGTCGCTCTCGCGGGCCCGCCGTTCAGTTGTTGGCTCGTTCGATGGCGCGTTGGGCCACCTTGCGGAGTCCGGGGAGCTGAATGGCGCGCAGCATCAGTTCACCGGCCCAGACGTGCATGCGGGAGGGCGGGGCGAAGCGGCTTATTCCTTTGCGGGCCAGGGCTTGTCGCTTGAGCGCCTCAGGACGCAAAGCGGTTTCCCACGTCTCGAGGGCGGCAGGGATGTCGGCGTCGGCGAGGGCGGTGCCGAGTCGGTCCGCGCCGTCGAGCGCGAGGGCGGCGCCGTAGCCGGCGAAAACCGTTACGCACCAAGCGGCGTCGCCGAGGAGCACGACTCGGTCGCGGCTCCATCGGTCCATGACGATTTGGCCGACCGTGTCGAAGTAGGCGATGGTGGGGTCGGTTTCGAGCTGGCGCAGGGCGTCGGCGACGCCGCCGCCTAGATCGCCGAACGCGCCGGTCAGCGCGGGTACGGCGCCGACACCGAGTTCGGCGGTGGGATCGGGACTGCGGTAGGTGAAGAACGCCGAGGACCGTTCCGGGCCGAGGTTCATCACCGCCGCCGTGCGGCCGGGTCCGATGAAGGTGGTGCCGACGCCTTCCCGCACGTGCTCGGGAACCGTGGTTAGCGGGAAGGCGCCGACCATGTGGCCCAGATCCACGAAATACTCTGACTCCGCGCCGAATGCGAGCTCACGGACGCGGGAGTGCACGCCGTCGGCCCCGACGAGGAGGTCACTGCGCAGCTCGGTGCCGTCGCTCAGGGCGGCGACGACTTCCCCCGGATTCTGGGTGATCGCCCGCACGGTGATGCCGAAACGGATGTCGACCACGTCGGCCACCGCGTCGTAGAGCGCCGACTCCAAGTCACCGCGGAACAGACTCAAAGCCCTTGCCCCGACGGCGGATTCGGCGACAGCGGCTGGAATTCTGAACTTCTCCCGGCCGTCGGGGTGGACGAGGATCGAGGTGAAGAAGCCGATATCGCGGGGTGTCAGCGCCGGGAGCAGCCCGAGTCGCTCGGCGGCGGTGTATCCGGGTCCGTGCAGGTTCACCAGGTAGCCGCTGCTGCGGCGAGCCGGGGCGCGTTCGATCACGACCACGTCCCAGCCCTGTCGGCGCAGGCGCAATGCGGTGGCCAACCCGGCTATACCTGCGCCGACGACCGTCACCCGCTTGCCTGCGTGACGTTGTGTGTGGTGCTCGAGGGGTTCCATGTGCGACTCCTGGATCTGGCGGCGGAAGGCGTTCTACCGTCAACTAGTAGTTGACGATGTCCTGTAGGTCAACCTATGGTTGACGCATGGAACGGGTGCCGCTGCGTGACCTGATCGCCGCGATCGAGCGCGCCTACCCCGGTGACAGCCTGGCTCAGGTGGCGGCGATGATTCTCGCCGCGCACCTGGGGCGGCTGGCCGATCAACTGCTCGATAGTTTTGTGGACCTGGCGCATCGGGCCGGCCAGCCCTGGAACGAAATCGGCGCTCGGCTCGGCGTTTCCAGACAGGCCGCGCACCAGCGATTCGCGCCTCGCCGGGCGGATCCCACCGCTTCGCATGGCTACGAGGTGCCGACTTGCCTCGGTAGTGGACAGTGACAAAAGGAAGAATCACGATGCCCGACAAACCGATCGCTACCGGCGTCGCGTGCAGCAAAGGCATTGCCACTGGGCCGGTTCGGCTGGTGCGCGGCGTCGCCGACTTCGCCGCGGTGCGGCCGGGCGATGTCATCGTCTGCCGCACAACCGATCCGTCGTGGACGGTGCTCTTCGGCCTTGCCGCCGCGGTGGTGACCGAGACCGGCGGAATTCTGTGTCACGCGGCGATCGTCGCCCGCGAGTACGGGATTCCCGCCGTGGTGGCGGCCGAGGGCGCGATGGCGGCGCTGGAGAATCATCGGACCGTGTCGGTCGATGGGACCCGTGGGCGTGTCTACGCCGCCCTGGGTTTCGATGGGAAGGCTTGAAATGACGCATGTTTCGCCCAGTTTGTTGCTCGCGCTGCACGCGATCCGCCTCGGCGGGTTCCTCGATACACAGGCGGTGGCCGACAGATTCGGCATGCCGGTCGGTCTCGCCGAGTCCCATGTGCGGGACTTCCAGGCCCGGGGCTGGGCCGGCCGCTTCCGATTCGGCGCGGACGCGGGGTGGTCGCTGACCGAGAGCGGGCGCACGGAGAACGAGCGGTTACTCGCCGACGAACTCGCCGCGTCCGGAGCAAAAGCGTTGGTGGAGGACGTCTATCGTCGGTTTCTGCCGCTCAACGCGCGGTTGGTGCAGGCCTGCACGGACTGGCAGCTGATCATCCTGCCCGACGGCAGTATGCGGGACAACGACCACGCGGACGCGCGGCGAGACCGGCGGATACTCGCCGAACTCGACAGCCTCGCAGCGGAATTGGCTCCGCTGACGACCCGGCTCACGGAACGACTCGCCCGATTCTCCGGTTACGACTCCCGTTTCGCCGCCGCGCTCGCCCAGGCTGCCGACGACCCTCAGAGGATTACCGGCATCGAACCCGGCTCCGCCCACCGAGTTTGGTTCGAACTGCACGAGGATCTGATTGCCACGCTGGGTATCGATAGAGGCTCCACCTCGTGAACGGTCTTCCCGGCTCCGACTAGGCGTACCAGAACCGGTATCGACGCCGTCGATAGAGTCGACTCCCTGTCGCTCGTAGCGGGGCACTCCGCCGAACACGCCGTCATCGACGCGGCAGAGTTCCGGATCGGTCGAGCGTCAACAGCCGCACCCTTTCCGCGAATCTGCACCCCTGCGCACACAACCAGGCGGGATCCCCGCACCAGTACGGATTGAGCCAGCGCCCACGCGGCCAGCACCCGGAAGGGCGAGTCACCGTCAAGCCGCACCCCTTCCGCGAATTCGCACCCCCTGCACGCATACACAGTGCGGATTCCCCGAACCAGTGCGGATCGAGGCAGCGCGCGACACACCGGCGCGGAGGCGTGGCTCGACGGGACTGGGTCGATAGCGTCGGAATATGGACGACGCGCTGCCCGCCGTTTATCGCGGCACTTTGCTGCACTTCCTGCGAGATCCCGGGCGGGACGACGATCCCGACGCCTGGGAACTGTTCGAGGACGGGGCGCTCGCCATCGGATCCGACGGCCGGGTGCGCTGGGCGGGTGACTGGTCGGCCCTGCCGGACCGCCATCGCGCCCGCGTCGTCGATTATCGCGGCAGACTGATCGTGCCGGGGTTCGTGGATACGCATATTCACTACAGCCAGTACGACATGATCGCGAGTTTCGGTGCGCAACTCCAGGATTGGTTACAGGAATATGTGTTCCCGGTGGAGCGGAAATTCGGCGATCGGGATTACGCCGAGCGCATTTCCGGGCTTTTCCTCGACGCGTTGACGGCGTGCGGGACCACGACGGCCGGCGTTTACCCGACCGTTCATTCGGTCTCGGTGGACGCGTTCTTCGCGCAGGCGCGAGCGCGTGGAATGCGGATGGTGTGCGGCAAGGTACTGATGGACAAGCAGCCGGACGCGCCGGAGTTTCTGTCGGATGCCGGCGTGCCGCAGGCCGAGGAGCAGACGAGACGGCTGATAGAGCGGTGGCACAAGACCGATCGGCTCACCTATGCGATCACCCCGCGGTTCGCGCCGTCCTCGTCCGACGAACAGCTGGCCATGGCGGGTCGGCTGCTTCGCGAATTCCCCGACATCGCAATGCAAACCCATCTCGCAGAGAGCCGGCCGGAGACCGCGAGCGTGCTGGCCCGCTTCACCAACGCCCGCTCATACCTGGATGTGTACGACAGGGCGGGGTTGGTCGGCGCCCGGTCCGTCTTCGCCCATAGCGTGCACATCGATGATCAGGACCGGTCGCGTCTGGCCGCCGCCGGTGCAGGCATCGCCTTCTGCCCGACCTCGAACCTGTTCCTCGGCAGCGGACTCTTCGACTTCGCGGCCGCGCGTTCGGCGGGCATTCGAGTGGGTCTCGGCACAGATTGCGGTGCGGGAACCAGTTATTCGATGCTGCGCACCCTCAACGAGGCCTACAAGGTCATCATGCTGAAGGAGTCGACGAAACCCGAGTCCCGGCGCACCACCCTCTCCGCCCTGCGCGGTTTCTACCTCGCCACCCTCGGCGGCGCCGAAGCCCTGCACCTGGACGACCACATCGGCAACTTCCGCCCCGGCAAAGAAGCCGACTTCGTAGTCCTCGACTGGACCGCCACCCCCATCCTCACTCACCGCACCGAGATCGCCCGCGATTTCCCCGAGCTCCTCTTCGCCCAAATGATCCTCGGCGACGACCGCTCCATAGAAGCCACCTATGTCCTCGGCCACCGCGCCTACTCGCGTACCTAGCCGCGACGGCAGTCATCACCTCCGACGAGGTGGCTCATCCCAAAGCGAAAGCGCTTGCGGGCGTTCCCGTTTCCCCACACACCTTTTGATTTCCCACATGCAGAATTGCATGCGATTCTGCATGTGCGAGAGAAACGAAAGGGTGTGCGCGTGTAAAGGGTCGGCGTACACGCGGGCTGAAAGGTGCAATCCGGCAACGCTGCCCGTCGACGCGAGCCTCAACCTTTTACGCGAAGCCTGTGGACGTGTGCTGGACACCGCATAGACCCCCTCGACTTCCCGAACGCGATTTGTGCGGGGGTCGAGGGCGTGCGCGCGCTGGTGAGTGCGCGCACCGGCGCGGACTGAAGCCGCACTGCAAGGCGGGCGCTTGTCGGCGCGGGCAGGTACGCCGCGGACGAGGCGGGCAGTCCAGCGGCTGTGGCGATGTCCTCGACGCTCACGTTCGGAGAACCGCGTTCCTGGCGAAGTCACTCGTCCGAGGCGCTCTCAACACGAGGCGAAGTCGCGTTCGGGCAAGGGCCGGGAGTGCCGCACGCACCTCAGGTCGAAATCAACCGGACGGACCCACCGCACAACTTCCGCATGTCATCCACGTCGCTGGTCAGCACGACCACCGGAACCTGCTGGCGCAACGCCATTTCCGCGATCACCGCGTCGATCGCATACTTGTGCCCATGTAGTCCGGCCGCGAGCAGCAGCTCCGCCGCAGCCTTCGCGGCCCGCTCGCTGACCTCCTCGACGCGCACAGCGGACAACAGCCATGCGAGCCGCGCCCGATCGGTCTTGCGATGGGTCGCCTCGATAATGGTGAGCGCACTGATCACCACCTCCATGCCACGCGAGCGCGCCTCGGCGACGATCGCGACCACCGACACGGAATCCTCGACGAGCCGGGATAACCCGTCGCAGTCCAATACCAGCGTGCCCCGATGCCTCGGCGGCGCAGGGCGTTTCAGCTTGCCGTGTCCCACTGCCCCGACTCACCGAGCGCATGGTCGAACAGGTCCCTGGCACGCTGCCGCTCCGCCTCGGGCAGCGGCCCCTCGCGACGTTCATGGTCCGCGATGTACTCGTCGAGCAGCATTCCGCGCAGTTCACGCTCGACGGCGGAGGTGACGAACGACGAGAACTCACGCTTGCCCACGCGACGCCGGATCGCCTCGGCGGTGCCTTCGGGCAGCGACAAGCTCACCCGCGTCGCGGGGCCCTCACCGATCCGTGGTTCCGGTTCGTCACTCACCTCGCCAGATTATCAATCGCAGTAGGAAAACTCAACGCCGCAGCGTAAGGTCGGGCTGTGCAGAACTCCGATATTCCAGCGCTGTTGGCCGTGCTGCCCGGGGAGGGCGAGACGGTGCACATTCCGGGCTTCGGCGCCACCTACAAGCTGTACGGGCACCACACGAACGGGGTGATGTCGATCGTGGAGCACCCGTTCGACGTGGGCACGATCACGCCGCCGCACATGCACAGCAGGGAGGACGAGTACTCGATCGTGCTGGAGGGGCGGATCGGCTTCCGCTCCGACGACACCGAGGTCGTCCTCGACGCAGGCGGCTACATCATCAAACCGCGAAACGAGATGCACGCCATGTGGAACGCGGGCGACGTGCCCGGCCGCATCATCGAGATCATCATCCCCGGCGGCTTCGAAACCTACTTCCGCGACCTAGCCGCCCTACTGACCGACGCCACCGCCACCTCGGAATCCTTCACCGCCCTCGCCACCCAGTACGGCCTCACCTACGGCCACCCCGACTGGTTCGACGACGTCATCGACCGCTACAACCTCACCCGACCCGCCCCACGCTGACACCGAAACCCGAACGGCCCACCCGCATTTCGCGGATGGGCCGTCGCCGAACGCTATAAACGACTTACACGTCGAAGTAGAGCTCGAACTCGTACGGGTGCGGGCGCAGGTTGACCGGAGCGATCTCCTGCTCGCGCTTGATGTTGATCCAGGTCTCGATCAGGTCGTCGGTGAAGACGTTGCCCTCGGTCAGGTAGTCGTGATCCTGCTCGAGGCGGTCGATGACCGTGGCCAGGCTGGTAGGGGCCTGCGGGATGTTCTTGGCCTCCTCCGGCGGGAGCTCGTAGAGGTCCTTGTCGACGGGGGCCAGCGGCTCGATCTTGTTCTTGATGCCGTCCAGGCCGGCCATCATCATGGCGGCGAAGGCCAGGTACGGGTTGCCCGAGGAGTCCGGCGCGCGGAACTCGATGCGCTTGGCCTTCGGGTTGTTGCCGGTCACCGGGATACGCACGGCCGCGGAGCGGTTGCGCTGCGAGTACACCAGGTTGATCGGGGCCTCGTAGCCCGGAACCAGGCGGTGGTACGAGTTCACGGTCGGGTTGGTGAACGCCAGCAGCGACGGCGCGTGGTGCAGGATGCCGCCGATGTAGTGCCGCGCCAGATCCGACAGGCCGCCGTAGCCGGCCTCGTCGTGGAACAGCGGCTTGCCGTCCTTCCACAGCGACTGGTGCACGTGCATGCCCGAGCCGTTGTCACCGAAGAGCGGCTTGGGCATGAACGTGACGGTCTTGCCCTCCTGCCACGCGGTGTTCTTGACGATGTACTTGAACAGCTGCAGGTCGTCGGCCGCGCCGAGCAGGGTGTTGAACTTGTAGTTGATCTCGGCCTGACCGGCGGTGCCGACCTCGTGGTGGCCGCGCTCGAGCTCGAAGCCCGCGTTCTGCAGGTTGGTCGAGATCTTGTCGCGCAGGTCGACGTAGTGGTCGTACGGCGCGACGGGGAAGTAACCGCCCTTGTTGCGGACCTTGTAGCCGCGGTTCAGGGTGCCGTCGGGGTTGGTCCGCGAGCCGGTGTTCCAGGAGCCCGAGATCGACTCGATCTCGTAGAAGGCGCCGTTCATCTGCGAGTCGTAGCGGATCGAGTCGAAGATGTAGAACTCGGCCTCGGCGCCGAAGTACGCGGTGTCGGCGATGCCGGTCGAGCGCAGGTACTCCTCCGCCTTGCGCGCGATGTTGCGCGGGTCGCGGCTGTAGGCCTCCCGGGTGAACGGGTCGTGCACGAAGAAGTTGAGGTTCAGCGTCTTGGCGGCGCGGAACGGGTCCAGGCGCGCGGTGCTGAAATCGGGCAGCAGCAGCATGTCCGACTCGTCGATCGACTGGAAGCCACGGACGGAGGAGCCGTCGAACGCCAGCCCTTCCTCTGCGAGGTCGGCCGTGAAGGCCTTCGCCGGGATCGAGAAGTGCTGCTGGACGCCGGGCAGATCGCTGAAGCGGATGTCGACATATTCGACTTCTTCATCAGCGAGATATTTGATGACCTCGTCGGCCGTGCTGAACGTCACTTGTTCTCCTTACGGATCGGTTCCCAGCGAGTGTCGATTGCATGGGTTCGTCGCGTCCAGACGGTAAGGACGCGGTGTTTCCCGGCAGTCAAGTCTGTGTTTCGCCAGTGTTACACGTACGGCTGGCCGGGTGACTAGGCCCACCCGGACTCGAACAGCATGCTCATCTTCCCATCCGTGCCGGAGCGCGCTGACGTGAACTCCCCTTATGCGGTGCCGAGCGGCCGGTCGGGCGCGCATATTGTGGGGGCATGGCACGCATGACGGGATCGTGGCTCTCCGGCCCTTCGGAGGGCGCAGGCGATTCGGCAAACCGCGAGTTCCCCGGCGAACACCTCGGCCTGCCGAAGTCCGGCGCGGGGTCGCTGTCGGGGATGGCTCGCCGGATCGCCGCGCTGTTCGTGGACTGGTTGATCGCGCTCGGCATCGCGGCCCTGATCATGCGCGGCGGTTCGGCGTCGAGCCTGACGCTGCTGATCTGGTTCGTGATCGGCGTGGCCGCGGTGACGCTGTTCGGGTTCACGCCCGGGCAGTACTTTTTGCGCCTGCGGACCGTGCGGATCGACGCGCCGGTGACCGTCGGTTTCGTGCGCGCGCTCGCTCGGCAGGCGTTGCTGGTGTTCGTGGTGCCCGCGTTGTTCACGGACGCGGATGGTCGCGGTATGCACGATCGGGCCACCGGTACGGCGCTGGTGCACTCGCGCTGATTCGCTTGCGGCGACGGGTCCTACCGCAGCGGGTGCCGCACGCGAGGGCATCAGCCGCCCAGCACGACGAGAGCTGCCAGTGTGCCGACCACCGACGCCGACCGCGAGCTGCCCGCCGCACCAAGTGGCGCGCCAGTGAGGCCAGCCGACCGGCACGGCGGGAGCTACCCGTGTGCCGACCACCCACGCCGATGGAGAACCGCCTGCCCCGGGTCGAGAACCGCCCACCGCGCCGACCGCCCGCCCCGACCGAAAGCTGCACACCACGCCGACCACCCACACGGATCGAGAGCTGCCCACCGTACAGACCGCCCGCCCCGGTTACGCTCCGGCGGTGTCACTCAATCCGGCCATGCTCGCGATCCGGTTCCTGCTCGAGCTCATGGCCATCGGTTCCTTCGGCGTCTACGGTTGGCGAGCCTTCGATTCGCCGTGGAGATTCCTGCTGGTCGCCCTGTTGCCGCTGATCGCGGCCGCGCTGTGGGGCACCTTCGCCGTGCCCGGCGACCCGAGCCGCAGCGGCGAGGCACCCGTCTCGGTGCCGGGCACCGTCCGCCTCGCGCTCGAACTCCTCATCTTCTTCGGCGGCGCCGCAGCCCTGTTCGCAGCGGGTCTCCCCAGGTGGGCGCTCATCTCCGCCGGAATTCTCGTCCTATACCAAGCCCTCGCCTACGACCGCATCGCGTGGCTCGTCAAAGCATGATCAGAGATGGCGGCATCGAGCGAGTAGCGAACGCCATCAATTCCTCCTGATCGCGAGAACGCGAAAGGCCCGCGTCCCGAGGACGCGGGCCTTTCGAATGAGTACAGCTCAGCGCCTGCGAATGGTGCGCTGGACGCCGCGCATCTTGGCGCCGGCGGGCATTGGACCCTTCGGCAGCGCGGGGCCGGTGCGCGAGCTCAAGGCGGTCAGGCGGCCCTCGATGAGGTCCATGCGCTTGGCGTCGATGTTGCGGGGCAGCTTGGTGAGGTAGCGCTGCAGGTCCTTCAGCGGCACCTGGCCCTCGTCGTTGCCGATCACGATGTCGTAGATCGGGGTGTCGCCGATGAGCCGGGCCGTGCGCTTCTTCTCCTGCGCGAGCAGCGATTTCACCCGCTGCGGGGAGCCCTCGGCGACGAGCACGACGCCGGGCAGGCCGATCACCCGGTGCACCGCGTCGAGCTGGGTGGTCGCGGCGATGCCGTTGGACACCCGCCACTTGCCCTGCAGGTTGTCCAGCACCCAGGCCGCGGCGCCCGCCTGCCCCTCGGCCTTGCCGTAGACGCTCTTCTGCACCCGCCGGCCGAAGATGATGAAAGCGGCCAGCGCGCCGAGCACGACGCCGAGCGGGACGAGGAACCAGGTCAGGCCGAAAATCAGGCCGATGACCAGGAAGACGGCGGTGATGCCGACCAAGGCGCCGATCATCAACGGCAGCAGCAGCTTGTCTTCCTTGCGCTGCATCTGGAACGCCTGCCAGAGCTGCTGCCTGCGCTCTTTCGACTGCTGCTTGCGGGCCGCTTTCGCCGCGGCCTTCGCTTCCTTGGTGGGCTTACCTGCTGCCATGTCACTCAGGATAGTGCCCACGTCGTGCGGATTTCGCCACGCCCGCCCCGGCGAGGTCCCTTACCGCCGCGGCGGCGTCAATTCACACCGCGCCTGGCCATCGATCCGAGCACCGTGAGATCCAGATCACCGGAGACCTCGGTCCACCCCATGGCCCGCAATTCCACCGGCGTCGCCACGCCGAGCGCGTCCCGGAAACCGATGGCTACCGAGCGGGCGAACTCGACCAGGCCGCTCGGCGAGATGGGCCAGAACATGGTCCGCGTCCAATTGTCGACCTCGCGCCGCAGCATCGGCTCGTTCCAGCCGAGCTCGCGCAACTCCTGGGCGGCGTCGTCCGGAATGGGCTGCGCGAGATAATGATTACCGGCCAGTTCGGCGGACAATTTGATGTCGTACTGCATGAACTGGACATACCGATTACCGGGCGCGGCGATGATCAACGTCGCGCGCGAAGGCAACTCGGACAGACATTGCGCCAGTGCTCGAACGAACTGTTCCCAGTCCGCGGTCACCGGCTCGTTCATTCTTCCCCCGGGCGCTCGCACTGGCCCGATCATACGCCGCCGAGCCCGTGACACCAGGCGAATCATGTTGTACGCCCGTATACTTCGGGGCATCCATAGCGAACGCGAATGGCCCGTCGTTCGCTGGAACGAGGGCCGTTTCGAGTGCCGCGTCACGCCGCCGAGGCCAGCCGGGGCGGGGCGGACGTCTTCGTCGTCTCGGGTGTGCGGCCGTAATCGCGGAACACCCGCGCGCCGAGCTTGCGGTCGGCCGGGCGCAGCGCCCACGACGCGACGACGCACATCGCGAAAAAGCCCGTATAGATCAGGTGATTCACGCTCGAGCCGTGCGCGAAATGCGAGGCGAGACCGCCGGTGAGATCGAAGAACGCGCCCGCGTAGGCCCACTCCTTCACCAGCGGAAAGTGCGGGACGGCAATCGCCATGGCGCCGAGCACCTTCCAGAAACCGAGAATCGTCATGACATACGTCGGATAACCCAGTTCGATCATGCCGCCCGCGGTGTCGTCGCGCTGGATCAGGTCGGCGACGCCGCCGGTCGCCAGTACGAAGACCACCGCGGCGGTGGTCGCCCAATATCCGATCGATCGTGCTTTGCTCATCGTGGACTCCTTGCCCGGTCACTCGGCGCGATCGGTGCCACGCCGTCACCTGCCTGACCGATGGGCCGGGTGGAATGTGACAGCGTCAGCTCGCCTCCAGGACGAGCTGGTCCAGGGTTTCGGGATCGGCGAGCAGGTCGATGGCGACGATCCGGCCGCCGGACACGGTGAACTCGAAGACCACCCTCGGCTGGCCGCCCACCGACCACACCGCGCCCGCGCGCCCGTCGACCAGTGCCGATCGCGCGGCCTGGGCACGCCCGGCGAACGTCTGCGCGACCGCGTCCGCGCCGAAC
>NZ_BAGH01000126.1 GCF_000308715.1 Nocardia tenerifensis NBRC 101015 | reverse complement strand
TAAGGTGTGCGGTATGTCTTCTGAGCGCCTGTATTTTCGCCAGCTGTTGTCGGGGAGGGACTATGCGGTCGGCGATCCGATTGCGACGCAGATGCGGAATTTCGCGTATCTGATCGGCGATCAGGAAACCGGTGAGTGTCTGGTGGTCGATCCGGCGTACGCGGCGGGCGATCTGGTCGATATCGCCGAGGGCGACGGGCTACGCCTCACCGGGGTGCTGGCCACCCATCATCACCCGGACCACGTGGGCGGAACCATGCTCGGGTTCACCCTCGGCGGCGTGCGCGAACTGCTCGAAAAGACAAGCGTCCCAGTGCATATCAACGCGCAGGAACTCTCCTGGGTGGCCAATGTCACCGGCATCGCGCCGAGCGAGCTGACCGGGCACGAGCACGGCGACAAGGTCAGCGTCGGCGCCTTCGACATCGAATTACTACACACGCCCGGTCACACGCCGGGCAGCCAGTGCTTCTTATTCGACGACCGGCTCATCGCGGGCGACACGCTGTTCGTCGACGGCTGTGGACGCACCGACTTCCCGGGCGGCGACTCCGACGAAATGTTCCGCAGCCTGCGCTATTTGGCCGAATTGTCCGGCGACCCCGTCGTCTACCCGGGCCACTGGTATTCGCAGGAGCCCTACGCCCCGCTCTCCACTGTCCGGGACAAAAACTACGTCCTGCGGCCCAAGACCTTGGACGAGTGGCACATGTTCATGCCCAGCTGACGGGCATGGCGCACCTCGACGGTGACCCACCGAGGTGCGCCACGCACGACTACATCGGGCGCATCCACCCGTGGATGTCGGCGAAAGTGCCGCGCTGGATGCCGGTGAGGGTGTCGCGCAGCGCCATGGTGACCTCGCCGGGCTCCCCGCCGCCGATGGTGAACTCGCCCTCGGCGGAGCGGACCCAGCCGACGGGGGTGATCACCGCGGCGGTGCCGCACGCGAAAACTTCAGTGATCTCACCGGATTCGGCGCCCTTACGCCACTCCTCGACCGACACCTTGCGCTGCTCGACCACGAAACCGGAGTCGGCGGCGAGGGTGAGCAGCGAGTCCCGGGTGATGCCGGGCAGCAGGGAGCCGGACAGCTCCGGAGTGACCAGCCGCGCCTCCGAGCCGGAGCCGAAGACGAAGAACAGGTTGTTGGTGCCCATCTCCTCGACGTAGCGGCGCTCGCACGCATCGAGCCAGACCACCTGGTCGCAGCCCTTCTCCGTCGCCTCCGCCTGCGCGAGCAGGGAGGCGGCGTAGTTGCCCGCGACCTTGGCCTCGCCGGTGCCGCCGGGCGCGGCGCGCACGTACTCGGTCGAGAGCCACACGCGGACCGGCTTGACGCCACGCGGGAAGTAGGCGCCGGCCGGGGAGGCCATGAGCAGGTACTTGTAGCCCGCGGCGGGCTTCACGCCGAGCCCGGCCTCGGTGGCGAACATGAAGGGGCGCAGGTAGAGCGAGTCCTCGCCGCCCGCGGCGGGCACCCAGTCGCGATCCACCTCGAGCAGCTGACGCACGGACTCGATGAACAGTTCCTCCGGCAGTTCGGCCATCGCCATCCGGCGGGCGGACCTGCGGAACCGCGCGGCGTTCGCGTCGATGCGGAAGCAGGCGACGCTGCCGTCGCTGTGCCGGTACGCCTTCAGGCCTTCGAAGATGGCCTGTCCGTAGTGGAAGACCATGGTCGCCGGGTCGAGGGGCAGGGGGCCGTACGGCTCGACGCGCGCATTGGTCCACTCGCCGCCGGCGTAGTCGATCGAGACCATGTGATCGGTGAAGAACCGCCCGAACCCGGGCGCCGCCAGTACCTCTTGTCGCCGCTGCGCCGGGGCGGGCGCGGGATGCGGGACACGGGCAAACTGTGCAGCAACGGTCATGCGCCTGATCCTAGCCAAACCGCTTTCAAGCTTTGCGGCCGATCGCCCCCCACACCGCAGAACTTCCCGCCACCCCCACCCCATGCGCACCAATCTGCACGCCGCACCCCAATTCTCCCCAGGAACACACACCACCCGGTACGCACCCTGCCCACCGCCTGATGCGCCACGCCGGGGCATATCGCGCGACACGCCGCGTCGGGGGACGCCACACCGTGAGATTCCGCCGCGGCCGGCGCAGTGAGAACGACGCTCATCTCGTGCCACCGCCTGCACAGCTCGGAATCCACGCATGCCGCCACCCTGCATCCATCTCGGGCCGCCACCCCCACCACCCGGATCCACCTCATGCCACCACCCACGTCACCATGGATCCGCCTCGTGCCGCCGCCCGCGCTCACCGACGACCGCGGGCGGATCAGAGAAGCAGTGCCTGAGCGAAGCGCAGTTCGAAGCCGCACTCTTCTGATGCCCGCACCCGCCGCAGTGACCGCGCATAGGCATGACCGAGCCCGACGCACAACCAGGCCGCTCCGCGAAAAACCTCAGCGGCAAACAAGCGAAACCGGCACCACAGTCGTCGCGGTCGTGCCGAGCGCCCGCACGGCAGACCGTCGTGGCGATGCATCACCGGGCACCGCATCACAGACCGCCGCGGGCGCGCAGGACCGGGCCACCGACGACAGACGTTCATGCCCCACGCGAATCAGGCCGCCGCGCGTTGGAGGTCGTCGCGGCGATTCGCGCAGCCCGCCGAACTAGGAGCTGAGCGCTCCCATCCCGCACAGTGCATGGCCGACTTGCCCACGCGAGACACCGCCCGCGCGGGCAGCCGTTTCCTACTTCGTGTTGGTCTGCACGAACGGCGGGCGGATCACTTCGCAGCGGAGGCGGCGGCCGCGGACGTCCACCTCCACCTCGGTGCCGGGTTCGAGGCCGACTTCGGTGTCGAGGAGGGCGAGGGCTATGCCGACCTTGAGAGTGGGTGAGAAGGTGCCGGAGGTGGTCTCACCGACCGGCTCGCCGTCGAGCAGCACGCTTTGACCTTGGCGCAGCACGCCGCGGTCGAGTGCCTTGAGGCCCAACAGTGTTCGGCGCGGGCCCGCCGACTTCTCTTGTTCCAGTGCGGCTTTGCCCCAGAACTCGGGCTTCTTCCAGCCGACGGCCCAACCGGTGCGCGCCTGCACGGGCGAAATCTCCAGGGACAGTTCGTGTCCGTGCAGCGGGTAGCCCATCTCGGTGCGCAGTGTGTCGCGGGCGCCGAGTCCGGCGGGGCTGCCGTCGGCGGCGCGGACCTGCTCGACGAGGGCGCGGAACAGCGGCTCGGCGTCGGCCCACCGGGGCAGCAGTTCGTAGCCGTGCTCGCCGGTGTAACCGGTGCGGCAGACGCGGACGGGGCGGCCGTCCCATTCGGCGTCGGCGTAGGCCATGTACTCCATGTCGGTCGGCAGGCCGAGCGCGCTGAGCACCTCGGTGGAGCGCGGGCCCTGCACCGCGAAGACGCCGTACTCGCGATGCTCGTCGGTCACCGTGATGCCCTCGGGCGCCGCCTTCTGCAACTCGGCGACGACCGCGGCGGTGTTGGCGGCGTTGGGGACGAGGAAGATCTCGTCGTCGCTCACGTAGTAGGCGATCAGGTCGTCGATGACGCCGCCGTCGGGCGTGCAGCACAGCGTGTACTGCGCCTTGCCCGGCCGGATCCGGCCGAGGTCGTTGGTGAGCGCCGAATTCACGAACGCGGCCGCCCCGGCGCCGCGCACCGTCGCCTTGCCGAGGTGGCTCACGTCGAACAGTCCGACCGTCGTGCGGACCGACTGGTGTTCAGCCACCGTCCCCTCGTACGAGACGGGCATCTCCCACCCGCCGAACGGCGCGAAGGTCGCCCCCAGCTCGACGTGTACACCATGGATAGGGCCTTGCAGCAGGTTCGAGTCGGTCACCCGGCGAGCTTATCCGCCGTCCGCGCCCGCCGGGCCCGCTCCCACCACGACTTCGTCTGAGCGCTCAGACGAACGGCTCGAGGTAAGGACGAACTCACCCGCGAAACCACATGGGCCGCAACGTCGGCCCACCTTCCGGCAACTCGTGTTCCGCCCCGGTACGCGCGAAACCCATACGCGTATACAGCCGGGCGGACCGCTCGGTACTCGCTTCGAGATAGGCGGGAACGCCCGCCGAGGACGCCGCCTTGGTCCGGTCGGCGAGGATGGCGGCGCCCGCACCCTTCCCGCGATGCTCCGGCACGGTGACGATTACCTGGAGATAGCGGTGCGGAAGTTCGCACGGATGGGAGTGCGCGAGCAGGTCGGTCACCACCGCAAACCGTCGCAGCGTGGGCACATCGGGCGCGCCCTCGGCCGCCGCGCGCGCCTCCGCCGCCTCGGTCTGGAACCGGTCCACCGAATCCACCTGCTGCCAAATCGACACGGCCCAGATCTGCGAGTCGTCGCCCGCGACCCAGATCTCGTCGTCCCGCAACGCACGGTCGATGAGCACCGGCACGTACTGCTCACTGAACTGTTCGAACGGAAACCCCTCGAGCACCCAGGCCGTCACCACCTCGTCGCGGCTGGCGTGCGCGAACGCCTCGATCACCGCGTCGCGATCCTGCTCGCCCGCTTGTCGAACATTGATGTCCATCCGGTCGCCCTTTCGTCGTGAACGCTGTGTGCTTTTGCCAAGGTATGGAGGTCACCACCACATCGCTACTATTTCGTCACACCTATTCGTGTGTCGAAATGGAAGCCATATGCTCTGCGGAATCTGCGGCGAGCCTCTCGTCCAACCCGCGCTCGGCCGCAAACGCCGGTACTGCTCGCGCGCCTGCCAGGCCCGCGCCTACCGGGCCCGCCGCGACGAGGTCACCTCTACGCCGCGGACCGCCCGGCCGACCAAACTGACCACGATCGGCATCCTGCGCGCCGCCGTCGCCCTCGCCGATCGCGACGGCATCGACGGTCTCTCCATGCGCCGCCTGGCCAGCGAACTCGGCGCGGCGACCGCGGGTCTGTACCGCTACTTCCCCGATCGTGAGGCGCTGCTGGCGGCCATGGCCGAACTCGTACTCGCCGAAACCAGTTCGCCCGCACCCGAACTCACCGACTGGCGGGCGAGACTCACGCACGAGGCGCACGAGGAGTGGCGGCTGTACCAGCGCCACCCCTGGATGTTGCCGATCCTCGCCCGCACCCGCCCGCCGGTCGGTCCAGCGCTCGCCGACATCCTCGAACGCTCCTTCGCCGCGCTCGACCACCACGGCCTGAGCCGCGAGTCGATGCTCGCGATCTACCTCTCGTTCTCCGGCCTCGTGCAGGGCCTCGCCTTGCTGACGAGTTCCGAGCGCACCGCCCGGCTGGGCGCACCAGAGGTCCCCGCCGACCTGCCCGAGCTCCTCGACCCCGCGGTCCGCCCGGTCCTGCACCGGCTGTTCGCCGACGGACCGCCCGGCCCCGACCTGGACTTGGACCGAATCCTCGACGCCGGACTCGCACTGCTCCTCGACGGCATCGCCCTCGGACTGCCCAGTAACCTGAGCCCATGACCGCTGTTGCAGATCGTTCACTGGGACCGGAACTCGCACGCACACAGACCATCGGCGTGGACACCGATGTGCTCGTCCTCGGACTCACCTCGTCCGAGAACGGTCCCGCCATCGTGCCCGAGGACCTCTTCGGCGACGTGCTCCCCGCCGACCTCCGGGCGGAACTGCTCGATCAGCTCGGCGCGGTCGGCGCGAAGGGCAAGGCCGAGGAGCTGACCAGGGTTCCCGCGCCCGCCGCGCTGGAGAACGTGACGAGCGTGCTCGCCGTCGGCCTCGGCGCGGCCGACAAGATCGACGCCGAGCAGATCCGCCGCTCGGCCGGTGTCGCGGCGCGCGCGCTGTCGGGCACCGAACTCGTGGTGACCACACTGTCCGGCCTCGACCTCGGCGCCGCCGCGGAGGGTTTCTACCTCGGCGCTTACGCATTCACGCCGTTCAAGTCGGACAAGTCCGCGCCGAAGCCGGACGAGCGGCCGGTGGCGCGGGTCGAATTGCTCGTTCCCGAAGCGGATTTCGGCGCGGAGGCGCTGTTCCGCGCCCAGCTGACCGCCGAAGCCGTCGCCACCGCACGGGATTTCGTCAACACCCCGCCGAGCCACCTCTACCCCGCCGAATTCGCCTCTCGCGCGCAGGAATTGGCTGAGGGCGCTGGGCTCGAGGTCGAGGTGCTCGACGAAAAAGCCTTGGAGGCAGGCGGTTACGGCGGCGTGCTCGGGGTCGGCAAGGGTTCGTCGCGGCCGCCGCGGCTGGTGCGGATCACCTACAGCGGCGGACCGAAGAAGGTCGCGCTGGTCGGCAAGGGCATCACCTTCGACACCGGCGGCATCTCCATCAAGCCCGCGCAGAACATGGAGAACATGACCTCGGACATGGCGGGCGCCGCCGCGGTCGTGGCGACCACCTTGCTGGCCGCGCGGCTGAGCCTGCCGATCACCGTCACCGCGACCGTGCCGATGGCGGAGAACATGCCCTCGGCCACCGCGCAGCGCCCCGGCGACGTGCTCACCCAGTACGGCGGCACCACCGTCGAGGTGCTCAACACCGACGCCGAGGGCCGCCTGATCCTGGCCGACGCGATGGTGCGCGCGGGCGAGGACGAGCCCGACTACCTCATAGACGTCGCCACTCTGACCGGGGCGCAGATGGTCGCGCTCGGAACCCGTACCCCGGGTGTCATGGGCACCGATGACTTCCGCGACCGGGTCGCGCGGATCTCCCGCGAGGTCGGCGAGAACGGGTGGTCCATGCCCCTGCCCGCCGAACTGCGCGCCGACCTCAACTCCAAGATCGCCGACCTGGCCAACGTCGCCCCGCACCGCTGGGGCGGCATGCTCTCGGCCGGACTGTTCCTCAAAGAGTTCGTCCCCGAGGGCGTCCAGTGGGCCCACCTCGACATCGCCGGCCCCGCCTACAACACCGGCGGCCCCTTCGGCTACATCGGCAAGGGCGGCACCGGCGTCCCCGTCCGCACCCTGATCGCCGTCATCGAGGACATCGCCGGCGAGTGAGTCAGCGCGCCGCCCGGAGCGAACCTCCGGGCGGCGCAACTCTTTTCGCGCGCAGGCCGCGGCGCCGATTTCTCGCACACGCTAGCCCCAGCCCCGCCTTTCCCGCCCTCGGTATTAGCGCGCACCTCTCACTTCACCATCCGCGCAACCCCGCCCGGACAGTACGATGCGCAACTTCGCGTGCCTAACTCTTCGCACGCCTCACCCGCACAGCCCCGGCGCAAATCGCTCCCGTGCCTCACGCGATCTCGACTTAGCCGCGCACGTGGTGCCCCGCACACAGAATGCATGCGCGCCTTTGCATTTCGACCCCTGTGCTGCCCCGCACCCACCATCTCCGCCGGAGACACCGCGACCGACGCCCGCGCATGAGTCCGCGCGTCCAGCCACGCGGCTTCGCAAGCCGAACTGTCGCACCGAACTTCGTCGGCTGAATCTCCCATGCCATGTGCGGCGTCGCCCGTTGCGCAATGCCGATGCCTCGCGATCGGCTCAGGACATCCCATTTCAGGCGCACTGGGTTGGCTCGCGTCGGGAGCACTTCGACGGTCCGCCTGAACTACCGTCCTGCACGGACACTTTCATGCTTGCAGCGCCCGATCGGCCCGCGTTGCGCGCGATAGTGTCCACGCAGGCCGGGTCGACTCGATATGGCGACACTTTCCGACGCTGCAAGCACCCTCGCGGAGTCTCCGATGGCTGTGCCACCACGCCCCCCACACCGCGAGAAACCACTAAGTACGCAACGCCCGAAATGCGTCGCTCATCGGTAGCCGACAGCTATAGATCACGCAGATCCTCCTCGAACGCACGCTGACGTTCGATGCGTCTACGCGCGTCATAGTCGCGCATCCGTTGTGGATATCCAGTCCTGGCGACCTCGTACACGGGAATCCGCAAATCCTTGGCAAGCCTCGCCGCGCCACGCTCGCCGACTATCCGACGTGTCCACTCCCCGTCGGCGGCGACCAACACGACGGTGACATCGGTCACTGTTGTCTTCGGCTCCAGGTAACCTTCTACCCCGACATGAGTGCGCACCCACTCGGCTAGGTAACGGGCGTCCCCGCCGCCCCTTGAACCCGCACGTACCGCGCTACCACCCCGGGTCGCGCCGCCTCGGAAACGATCCAGCAAACCCAACGACGCGCACCTCCTTTCGAACCCCGGCACATCGCTCGCACCGGTCCTCTCATCTTGCCAGCCCGGCGGTGTTCACCGCCCTTGTGCTACACGCCGAGCGGTCGAGTGCAAGGATGGATCGCGGTACAAGAACCACACAGATCTCCGGTGCCACGCACAATGATCGGTGGCTTTCGGACTCGCGCCGCAAACCCGCGACGGGGGTCCGCCGAGAGATCAACTGTTGTAGAAACCCGTCGAGCAGTCAGAGGAGTCAGAGGACATGGCCTTCTCCGTCCAGATGCCAGCTCTTGGTGAGAGCGTCACCGAGGGAACGGTCACCCGGTGGCTGAAGCAGGAAGGAGACACGGTCGAGGTCGACGAGCCGCTGCTCGAGGTCTCCACCGACAAGGTCGACACGGAGATCCCGTCCCCGCAGGCGGGCGTGCTGTCGAAGATCGTCGCCCAGGAAGATGACGTGGTCGAGGTCGGCGGCGAGCTCGGCGTGATCAGCGAGCCGGGCGAGGCGTCGGAGTCGAGTTCGGCTCCCGCCCCCGAGGCCGCCGACGCGCCCGCGCAGGACGCGCCCGCCGAGGAGTCCGCCGCCGCCGAGCCGGAGCCCGCCGAGGAGGAGCCGGCTCAGGCGCCCGCCGCCGAGTCCGCGCCCGCATCGTCCGGCGACGGCACCGCGGTCAAGATGCCCGAGCTGGGCGAGTCGGTCACCGAGGGCACCGTGACCCGGTGGCTCAAGGCGGTCGGCGACGAGGTGGCCGTCGACGAGCCGCT
>NZ_BAGH01000127.1 GCF_000308715.1 Nocardia tenerifensis NBRC 101015 | reverse complement strand
TCAGCCGAAAAACGTCCGCCTCACACGCGGAAGGTCGCTGGCTCGCGAGCACGCGGGGATCACCCGCCGGCGAGCACACGGGGATCACCCGCCGCAGCGGGGTGTCACCCCTTCGGAGAACACGAGATACGCGACACGAGCACGAAGCGCGAGACACCAACTGGGACGCACGGCCACCCACCAAGGCGAGGCCCTGTTTATGAGGCACGGGCGCAGGCACGCGACACCAGCGCGGACCGCAGCACAGTGCGCATTCCGCGAACTGATCCGTTGCGCGGGTAACGAACCCTATACTGTGACCGGCCGCGCAACGGTCGCTGAAAGGTAGCGGTAGGCGCGGCTCGGCATCGCGACAGGGGTGCCGGTGCGTGTGTTCAGCCCGTTCGCGTGTGAAGGTTGCTGTGCCGATGCCCGAATTTCGTGCTGTGCCGGTTGGTTTCGCTGAGCGTAAACGTCATCGTCCGCCGGAGCGATCGCTGATCGGGCGGCGCGTGCTGATCACGGACGCGTGCTCCGAGATCGGCAGAGCCACGGCGAGTGTGCTTGCCGCGCAGGGTGCTCAGCCGCTGTTGGTCGCGCAGGACAGCGACGATCTCGCCCAGGCCTGCGCGCGGATCAGGTCGGACGGTGGTGTGGCGGAATGGCACCGCTGCGACATCTCGGCCCTCGGCGATGTGGATCAGCTGGTCACGTGGGTGCTCAGCGAGTTCGGCACGGTCGACGTGCTGATCAATACCGCCGGCCGACCGACGCGCAGTCCGGTGACCCAGTCACTGCGGAGATTCCGCGATTATCAGCAGACGATGGCGACCAACTACTTCGGCCCGCTCCGCCTCACCCTCGGCCTACTACCCGCGATGCTGCGCTCCGGCTCCGGCCACGTGATCAATGTCGGCCCGCGCACCGGAAACACCGGCGCGGCAGCGAATTTCGCCTCCTACGCCAGCGCCCAGGCCGCCTGGACCACCTTCGGCGAGTGCGCCGACGCCGAACTGTCCCCGCACGGCATCCAGGTCACCGCCGTCCATTACCCGGCCTTCGACGACACCGAGAAACCCGAGCAAACCGCCCACCGCATCGAATCCGCCATCCACACCAGAGCCCCTCGCCTCGAACCCCGCTTCACCCGCACCCTCTACGCGCTGGCGGGAGTGGCCCCGCGCTCCACCGCACGCCTCATGCACGCGTTCGGGATCTAGCGCCTCCTCCCGGCGCCTCACGGGACCGTCTCGGTGCCGCGCGACGTCACCTCGCTGCCGCGCGGGGAGACCGGCAAGATCACCAAGCAGGTGCTCACCGGGCCGTCATCCCCTTCGGCACAGGGGTAGAGATCACCCTCGCCACTCCGGCAACGACGCGTACATGGCCGTCAGAACGTACTCCGCCGACGGTTCGAACGGCTCGAACGAGACCACCACACCGCCTTCCGTCTTGATCGACGTCTGGTCGTCGAAGGTCAGCGAAGGGTAAGGCTCCCATGCGCATTGGTGCTCGGCGAGCAGGGCCAGCATCTCGTCCATCGTGAAGCCGGCGCCGCCCGGCACCCCCATGCTCTCCGGCAGCCGGAACTCGTGTTCCGGCAGCGCACCCTCGTGGTCCAGCCCCAGCATCCACAGAATATCGTCGGTGACATACACCTCGACGCTTTCCTCCCTCGTCAGCAGGCCGCCGTGGGCGTCTTCGCCCCCATCCATCGGCAAGCCGAGCCCGATCATCGTTTCCAGCAGCTCGGCGCCTCGCATCCCCGTATGCAACCCCCCGACCCACCCGGTCTTCGCGAACCCGGCCAGCACGTCGCCGATCTTCTTCCGCTCGTCTTCCCGCACGCCGCCAAGACTGTCGCCACCGGCGACGAGCATCAAGACCACATAGTTTGCGCCACAACAACAAAAGGCCCCCTCCGCGTACGGAGGGGGCCTTTCGCGAACCGACTCAGTGCTTTTCGGGACCCAGGTAGTACTCGAACACCAACCCCGCGGCCGCGATGAGAATGCACACCACGCCGAGCCCGATCAACCAGAACTGGAAGAACGCCAGGCCGAGCGCCGTGATGGAGCCCGCGGCGGCCAGCGTGATGGGCCAGAAGCTGCCGGGCGAGAAGAAACCCAGATCGCCTGCGCCGTCGACGATCTCGGCGTCCTCGTAGTCCTCGGGCCGCAGGTCGAGGCGGCGCGCGACGAAACGGAAGTAGGTGCCGATGATCAGCGACAGGCCCGCGGTCAGCACGGTCGCGGTGGTGCCCGCCCACTCCACGCCGGTGCGGGACTGGCCGGTGAAGAAGCCGTAGACCACCGCGACGATGATGAAGAACACCGTCAGCAGTTCGAAAATCCGCGCTTCGATCTTCATATCAGATCAGTCCCTTACTTTGCCTCGGCCGCGGTCTTGGTCGTGCGATCGGTGTTGAACGGCCGGGTCGACGTGGCGACCGGCGACTCACCGATGGACTCGAGCGCCTCGGCGTTGGTCTTGCCCGCCTTGCGCGCGTCCAGGTACTTGGTGAACTTGTCCGGCGACACCGCGCGCACCTCGAAGTTCATCATCGAGTGGAAGGTGCCGCACATCTCCGCGCAGCGGCCGACGAACGCGCCTTCCTTCTCGATCTTGGTGATCTGGAAGACGTTGTCCGAGTGGTTTTCCTTCGGGTTCGGCATCACGTCGCGCTTGAACAGGAACTCCGGCACCCAGAAGGCGTGCACCACGTCGGCGGCGGCGAGCTGGAACTCGATGACCTTGTTGGTCGGCAGCACCAGGACCGGCACCTCGGTGCTGGAGCCGTAGGTCTCGACGGTGTCGTAGTGCAGGTAGGAGAGGATGTCGTTCTCCGGCTTGCCGTGCACGGGGCCCGGCTGCGGGTGACCGTCCTTGGTCTTCTCCTTGTACTCCTCGAGCTGCTCCTGGTTCGACGCCTCACGGGTGGTGTCGATGCCCTTGAAGGAGTAGCCGTCCTTGAAGTCCACGTTGCGGTAGCCGAACTTCCAGTTCCACTGGAAGGCGGTCACGTCGACCGTGACGTCGGGGTTGTCGACCTTCTCGTGCACGTAGTTCTGCACGACGACGGTGAAGTAGAACAGCACCGCGATGATGACGAACGGCACGGCCGTGTAGGTCAGCTCCAGCGGCACGTTGTAGCCGGTCTGACGCGGGAACTCCGGGGAGTCGGCCTTCTTGCGGTGGAAGGTGACGGTCCAGAAGGTCAGACCCCACACCAGCACGCCCATCAGCAGGGCGGCGACGACCGACCAGGTCCACAGCTCCCGCATCCGGGTGGCCTGCGGCGTGACGCCCGAGGGCCAGCCGAACCGCAGCCAAACATTGTCGATCGAGCAGCCCGAGACGAGCACCGCGGTGATCCCGAGGGACACCGCCAGCCCGGCCCGTCGAAGGATCCGGCCGGGTCGTGCCCCGATCTCTTCGCTCGCCTTGTGCGCCACGCTCACGCCTTCCTGGTCGCCACACATTCCGACATTTGCACCGCCCGGGCTGCGACCGCCCCGGCGATACGTTCTAAGCACATGTCAGGCCGGTCTCCGGTCGAGCGCGTGCGCCGCCTGAGAATGGCCTGAGTACTACGCAGCGTAGACCAAACGGGCGCCCTCTTTGTCGTCGGGTCGCATTCGACACTCCGCCGATCGCGATCACCCGCGCGTCCGTCGGTAAAAGCCCAGGACAGGGTGCGCACTACGCGCGCGGCGCGCGTGTGCGGCATACTCGGACACAACATTTCGGCCGCTGTGCTCACCGCGAGATCAGGCCCCGGCACGTCCGGCGAACAATCGCTCGCGGCAGACGCTGCGCACCGCCCCCGCAAGACTTTCGGACGCGCCGGTTGTCGGCCGCGTCCCGACCGGAGAAACGAGGTTGCCGACGCCGTGTGTGGACTGCTCGGGTTCCTGACATCTGACCAGACAGCGCCTGGCGTGGTGGAGCGGGTGTACGACGCGCTGCACTGCGTCCGCCACCGCGGCCCGGACGAGCGAGGGACGTGGCACGACGGCGGCGACGACGCGCCCGTCCACATGATCTTCGGCTTCAACCGCCTGTCGATCATCGATATCGAGCACTCGCACCAGCCGCTGCGCTGGGGCCCGCCGGAGAACCGTGATCGCTACGCGCTGACCTTCAACGGCGAGATCTACAACTACATCGAGCTGCGGAAGGAACTGGCCGAGGCGCACGGTGCGGAGTTCGGCGACGACTCGATCTTCCTGACCGAGGGTGACGGCGAGGCCGTGGTCGCGGCGTTCCACTACTGGGGTCCCGAGGCGGTGCGCAAGCTGCGCGGCATGTTCGCGTTCGCGATCTGGGACACCGAGACTCAGGAGCTGTTCCTGGCGCGGGATCCGTTCGGCATCAAGCCGCTGTTCCTGGCCACCGGACCGGGCGGCACCGCGTTCGGCAGCGAGAAGAAGAGCCTGCTGGAACTGCTGCCCGCGCTCGAACTCACCGACGCGCTGGATCCGCGTGCGCTGGAGCACTACACGGTGCTGCAGTACGTGCCGGAGGCGGAGACGCTGCACAAGGACATCAGGCGGCTGGAGTCGGGCAGTTACGCCACGGTGCGGCCCGGTGAGGCGCCGAAGACCACTCGATACTTCGATCCGCAGTTCAAGGTTCGCCCGTTCGCGCCCGGATCGGAGGCCGCTCGTTACCGCGAGATCGCTGCGGCGATGGAGGATTCCGTCGCCAAGCACATGCGCGCGGACGTGACCGTCGGCTCGTTCCTGTCCGGCGGCATCGACTCCACCGCGGTCGCCGCGCTCGCCATGCGGCACAACCCGAAGCTGATCACGTTCACGAGTTGCTTTGAGCGCGAGGGCTATTCGGAGGCCGACGTCGCCGCCGAGACCGCCGCCGCGATCGGCGCGAAGCACGTCATCAAGACCGTCTCCCCCGCCGAGTTCGCCGCCGCGATCCCCGAGATCGTCTGGTATCTCGACGATCCCGTCGCCGACCCCGCGCTGGTGCCGCTGTACTTCGTGGCGAAGGAGGCGCGCAAGCACGTCAAGGTCGTGCTCTCCGGCGAAGGGGCCGACGAACTGTTCGGCGGGTACACCATCTACCGGGAACCGTTGTCGCTCAAGCCCTTCGAGTACCTGCCTCGCGGGCTGCGCAAGCTGGCGGGCAAGCTCTCCGACCGTATTCCGGACGGCACCAGGGGCAAGAGCCTGCTGCACCGCGGCTCGCTCAGCCTGGAGGAGCGCTACTACGGCAACGCGCGCAGCTTCAGCGACGCTCAATTGCGTTCCGTGCTCCGCGAATTCCGGCCGGAGTGGACCCATCAGGACGTCACCGCGCCGATCTACGCGCAGTCGCGCGGCTGGGATCCCGTGGCGCGCATGCAGCATCTGGACCTGTTCACCTGGTTGCGCGGCGACATCCTCGTCAAGGCCGACAAGATGACCATGGCCAACTCGCTCGAATTGCGGGTGCCATTCCTGGATTCCGAGGTGCTGAAGGTCGCCGAGGGGCTGCCGTTCGAGCAGAAAATCACCAAGGAAACCACGAAATACGCACTGCGCCAAGCACTCGAGGGCATCGTGCCCCCCCACGTGCTGCACCGCGCCAAGCTCGGTTTCCCGGTTCCGCTGCGACACTGGCTGCGCGGCACCGAACTCTACGACTGGGCCCACCAGCAGATCCTCGAGTCACAGACCGACCACCTGCTGAACAAGGCCGCGATCACCGACATGTTGGTCGCGCACCGCGCAGGCACCTCCGACCACAGCCGGCGACTGTGGACGCTGCTGGTGTTCATGGTGTGGCACGGCATTTTCGTCGAGGATCGGATCAAGCCGGAGATCCAGGAGCCGGTGTACCCAGTGTCGCTGTAGGGCGAAGGGCCCCCTCATCGGAAGGTGAGGGGGCACCGAACCCCGCACCCTCTCTCGAACCCCGCACCCTCCCTCGAACCCCGCACCCCTTCTCGAACCCCGCACCCTCCCTCGAACCCCGCACCCCCTCTCAGGCCCGCGTCCCCCCTCGGGCCGCGCGTCCCCCCTCTTGAGCCGCGCACCCTCTCTCAGGCCGCGCACCCCCTCTCGGGCCGCGCACCTGCTCTAGGGCCCTAAAGTCGGTGCGGACCCCGAGAGAGGGTGCGGGCTCCCGCACAAAGCCTCGAAACAGCGGGCCCAAATCCCTCACCCCTCGCAGCCTCCCTCGGGCCGCGCACCTTCTCTCGGCCCGCGCACCCTCCCTCGGGCCCCGCGCACCCCTCTCTCAGCCGAGGTCCACGCCGTCGACGACGAGGGCATCCAGGCAGGGTGTGGCGGCGGGGTCGGTGGTGAGGCAGCGTTGGACGATCGCGGCCAATGCCGCGTCGTTGCCGCCGATTTCGAGGGTCACCAGGTCGGCACCCTCCCTCAGGCCCGCACCCCCTCTCAGGCCGCGCACCCTCTCTCAGGCCACGCACCCCCTCTCAGGCCGCGCACCCTCTCTCGGGCCCTAAAGCCGGTGCGGACCCCGAGAAAGGGTGCAGGATCCGCCCAAAGCCCCGAAACAGCGGGCCCGAATCCCTCGCCCCTCGCACCCTCCCTCGGGTCGCGCACCCTCTCTCAGGCCGCGCACCCCCTCTCGGGCCTCGCACCTTCTCTCGGGCCGCGCACCCTCCCTCGGGCTCCGCACCCGTTCTCAGGCCGCGCACCCCCTCTCAGGCCTCGCACCCTCTTTAGGGCCCTAAAGTCGGTGCGGACCCCGAGAGAGGGTGCGGGATCCGCCCAAAACCCCGAAACAGCGGGCCCAAATCCCTCGCCCCCGCCGACAGTGAGTGCTACAGCGTCGATAACGGCAGGCGATGGGCATCACCGCGACGTCGGCGGCCCGAATGTCGAGCCATATCGCACGTATCCCTGAACGACGAGATCTTCAGCGCGCGACGGATGTGAACGCCTGCTCCCAAGCTTTGCCTTTGGTGCTCAGAGGAGGGGCTTGATCTCCGCGGCGGCCTCGTCGCCGTAGGCGCCTGCGAGTCGCTCCAAGGCGGTTTCCTTGTTGAGGGTCCACTCCTGGGTGCCCATGGTCTCCAGGACCAGGACCGCGATGAGTGAGCCGAGCTGGGCGGAGCGCTCCAGGCTGAGGCCCGCTGTGTGGCCGGTGAGGAAACCGGCACGGAAGGCGTCGCCGACGCCGGTCGGCTCGACCTTATTGGTCTCCGGCACGACGCCGACGGTGATCTCCGTGCCGTCGCGGTCGACGATCAGCACACCGTGCTCGCCGAGCGTGGTCACCCGGATGCCGACCCGCTGGGCGACCTCCGCCTCGCTCAGTCCGGTCTTCTGCAGCAGCAGCGCCCACTCGTACTTGTTCGTGAAAAGGTATGCGGCGCCGTCGATCAGCTGCACAGCCTGCTCGCCGTCGAGGAGCGCCAGCTGCTGGGACGGGTCGGCGGCGAACGGGATGCCGTGCTCGCGGCACTGGGCGGTGTGCCTCAGCATCGCGTCGGGGTCATTGGCGCCCACCAGCACGAGGTCCACCGAGTGCTCCTTGGCGAGATCGCCGATGGAGATGTCGCGGGCCTCGCTCATCGCGCCCGGGTAGAACGACGCGATCTGGGCCATGTCGTCGTCGGTGGTGCAGACGAAACGGGCGGTGTGCGCACGCTCGGAGATCAGCACGCCGGAGCAGTCGACGCCGTGCGACTCCAACCACTCGCGGTACTCGCCGAAGTCGGCGCCCACGGCACCGACCAGCAGGGGCGTGCGGTTCAGCAGCCCCATGGCGTAAGCGATGTTGCCCGCGACGCCGCCGCGGCGAATCTGCAGATCATCGACGAGGAAGCTGAGCGAGACGTGGTCGAGCTGGTCGGCCAGCAGTGCGTCGCGGAACCGGCCGGGAAAACGCATGAGATGGTCGGTGGCAATGGACGCGGAAACAGCGATGGACACGAGGCTGGCCCTTCAACGGTAGGCGGCAGGCGGCAGACCGGGAACGAAGTCCCGGCCTAACCGTACCAATGTTGGCCCGCCGCACCGAGACCTCGATCGGGGGGTTGTCGATGAAATCGTCGGTGTGGGGCGATAGTTGAGGATGCGGCGGGCACCGCGTGTCGAGTTGAGACGGGCGTCGCATTCCGGTCATGGCACCACCATCAACGTCGGCACACTATCCGCCGACGCGCCGGCAACACGTCACCGCTCGGCGCGACCGACAACTCCGCAGCACCGATCGCCGACGCCCCGGCACTACCGTCGTCGCCCGGCGTCAACGCCGCAGCACCCACCACCGACGCCCCGGCGCCACCGCCAATGCCCGGCGCCAACGCCGCAGAACACAGTCACCCACGGCGCCATCGCCGACTCCGCAGCATCCATCGCCAACGCCGTGGCACTACCGCCATCGCCCGGCACCCGGCGCCAACGCCGCAGTACCACAGTCACCGCACGGCGCCACCGACAACTCCGCAGCACCCCTCGCCAACGGCCCCCGCATCGCCATGAACGCAGTTCGCCGACCAGTCTCGAAGATGCCGCCTCGCGCCGAGGTCGGACACATGGGGGTGATCTCGGCTGAGCGACGTCGGGCGCGCCGACAAGGTCGGCAGCATTTCATCGCGAGGAGCCCGAATTGCGGGCCGCGCTGCCGTCACCATGAGAAGGCCTCGCCGCCAAGAGCAGGCCGCGTCACCACGAGGCATGCCGCATCACCAGGAGCACGCCACGTCACCACGGGGGAGGCGCGGCCCAGTGAGGAGAACCGGCCACCACGAGCACGCCGCGGTCACGACGAACGCGTCACCACCAGCACGCCGCATCGCCCAGACCACGCCGCATCCATCATCACCAGTTCCCGTCTTACCCAGACCACGCCGCATCGCTGCCAGCACAGCGCCGCACCCGGAGCACATCGGACGATCACAAGCACGCTGCGTCACGACCAGCATGCCGCCCCGGAGCACGCCGGATCGCCACCAAGCACGCCGTCTCATCTGGAGCACGCCGCGTCACCGCCCCACCCGGAGCATGCCGCATCGCCACCAACACGCCACCTCACCGAAGCACGCCGCATCACCGCCAGCAGGCCACCATCGGGGCACGCCGCGTCACCGCCAGCACCCCACCCGTCCAGAGCACGCCGCATCACCACCGACACGCCACACCATCCGGAGCCACTACGAACAGGACCCCTCACCGCGAGCACAGCAGATCCGCGCACGGCCCGCCGGCGACCCCAAAAACGCGCAACCCCACGCGAGTCGAAACTCACGTGGGGTGGGCTGTTACGCGGGTGACCCGCTTGTGGCGCGGACGGTTCGGTCAGTTGAACGAATCGCCGCAGGCGCAGGAGCCGGTGGCGTTCGGGTTGTCGATGGTGAAGCCCTGCTTCTCGATGGTGTCGACGAAGTCGATGGACGCACCCTGCACGTACGGGGCGCTCATGCGGTCGACGGCCAGCTTGACGCCGGAGAAGTCGACGGTGAGGTCGCCGTCGAGCGAGCGGTCGTCGAAGAACAGCTGGTATCGCAGGCCGGCACAGCCACCGGGCTGCACGGCGATCCGCAGTGCCAGGTCGTCGCGACCCTCCTGATCCAGCAGCGCCTTCGCCTTGCTGGCGGCAGCGTCGGTCAGCACAACACCGTGGGTTTCGGTGGCGGTCTCGTTCTGCACAGTCATGAACTCTCCTCGAGGAACCTGTCGTCGACCCGTGAACAGCGCACGGGTCGTGTCGGTCAACACCACTCGGCGGGCTGCTATTCCTCCATCTTGCCACCACCGCGCCGCGAGGAACACGCCCCCTGCGTGACCCTCCACACCTGCGCGAATAGGACCGCATTTCCCGCCGCGTATTCCATCGAATAGCCTGGTCGATGTGAAATTGTTCCGTCGCGGCGAGTCCAGCACCACCGACGCGGCCGCCGATCGGACGGCGGCCACGGACGGCGACTCGACCGCGGGCACCACTCGCACGGCGGTCACCGCCACCGCGGGCAAGGGCCGTCCCACACCGAAACGCCGTGACGCGCAAGGCAAGCGGCGCGGCCCAGTCGCCCCGGCGCCGCTCACCGCGAAGGAGGCCCGCGCCCGGCGCAAGGCCACTCGCGGCACCAAAGAGGAGCGCAAACTGGCCGCCGCCGAGCGCAAGGCCGCCGTGCAGGACCGGCGCACGCGCATGCTCGCCGGCGAGGACAAGTACCTGCTGCCGCGCGACCAGGGTCCGGTTCGCGCGTTCGTCCGCGACATCGTCGACGGACGGCGCAACCTGGTCGGCCTGTTCATGCCGATGGCGCTCGTGCTGATCCTGTCGATGTTCGTCGCGCCCGGGCTGCAGACGATCGTCACACTGGCCATGCTGGTGATGATGTTCTTCATGATCGCCGAGGGCTTCCTGCTCGGACGCATCGTGAACGGGCGGGTCCGCGAGCGGTTCCCCGACACCGACGACACCGGGTACAAACTCGGCTGGTACGCGTTCGTGCGCGCGTCGCAGATTCGGAAGATGCGTGCGCCGAAGCCTCGGGTCAGTCCGGGCGACGCGATCTAGGTCGTCGGTGGCTGGCGGTCACGCCGTTGGCAGGGTCGCGGTTACTCGAGCCAGCGGCGATGGGCGCTCGGCGTCAGCAGTCGTCGTTGGCAGGGGTTCGCGGTTGAGCCTTCGTGAGCCAGTTGACGCTCGACGTTGGCTTTCGCGCGTTGGCGGAGCCGCGGTTGAGCGCATCGCGGGTTGGCGGAGCCGCGGTTTAGCGCATCGCGGGTTGGCGGAGCCGCAGTTGAGCACATCGCGGGTTGGTCGAGTCGGCGAATAGACGCTCGGCAGCCGCTCGTTCGGAGTTGGGCGCATCGTGAGCTTCGCTTGCGGTGGCCCCTCGACGCTGACAGTTGACGCTCGCGCGTCGGCGGGGGTTGCGGTCGACTGAGTGCTCCGTGCGTCAGCCGGACTGGCGACGGTTGACGCACGAGGTCAGGAGTCAACCGTTCGCGCGTAGGCGGAGCCGCAGCTGGCCGGGTGCTTCGTGAGCCGACTTAGCCCGGGGTGATCGCCGCTCGGCGATGCCGTCGGCGTTCGCGGGCTCGGTCGACGCGCGGCGTCGGCACTCGATGTTCGCGCAATCTCGCTCCGTTCAGAATTACTTGCCGACGACGTCACGGAAGATGTCCATCGGCACTCGCCAAACGATCAGCAGGCACTGACGGCAGGATCGGCGAGAAGCGTCCGCCATCAGTCCCCCTCCCCTCGCGAGGGAGGGGCGTCGACGTTGTAGGCGCTCCAGTTCGCTGTGCGCGTTGAGGCGTGGCCGAGGGAGTGGCGTGACCTGGGTTCCGCCGAACATCGCCGGTATCGAGACGGCGCGGCGAACCGCCCCGACATGATTGCGGCCCGGCTCGTGGAATACGAGCCGGGCCGCAGCCGGTTGGGGGGACATCGGGGTCAGATGTTGCTGGTTCGGCCGTGCATGGCCGACAGCTCGGCGTGCATGCGCTGCGCGTCGCGGTCGGTGACGTTGGATGAACCCGCCGGGCCGGCGTAGTGGCTCACGACGGCGGCGAAAGTGACGATGACTGCCATAGCGATCAGAAAAGTAATCATGGCAGTAAGTTTGCGCTCGGTGAGTTACCGCCGAAAGTGGCTGAACTGACATAGTTCGTAAAGATTCAGCCACTACACTCGAAGCATGCTGTCCAAGGTCGCCGTCGTCCTGTCAGAACGCATGGCCATGTTCGAATTCGGTGTGGTCTGTGAGGTTTTCGGCCTCGACCGGTCCGGTGACGGGCTCCCGGCCTTCGACTTCAAGGTGTGCGGCGCCGAGCCGGGCAAGCCGCTGCGCTCCAGCACGCCCGGCATCACGCTCACGCCCGAGTACGGCCTCGAGCACGTGGCGAAGGCCGATCTCGTCGCCATCCCGGCCGCCGCGTCGAAACTCGAGTTCGATCCGCGCGTCCTCGACGCCGTGCGGGGCGCCTCGGCCTCGGGCGCGATCGTGCTGACCGTCTGTTCAGGCGCTTTCCTCGCCGGCGCGGCCGGGCTGTTGAACGGGCGCAAGTGCACCACCCACTGGAGCTACGTGGACGAGCTAGCCGCCCTGTACCCCGAGGCGACCGTCGACCCCGACGTCCTGTTCGTCGACGAAGGCAACCTGATCACCAGCGCGGGCACCGCCGCGGGCATCGACGCCTGCCTGCACCTCGTGCGCCGCGAACTCGGCAGCGCCGTGGCCAACGCCATCGCACGCCGGATGGTCGTGCCGCCCCAGCGCGACGGCGGGCAGCGCCAATTCATCGAACGCCCCGTCGCCACCTGCACCTCCGACAGCCTCATCCCCACGCTGGAGTGGATGAACGAGCACCTCGACCTCCCGCACACCATCGAAGACCTCGCCGCGCGGGCGAACATGTCCACCCGCACGTTCGCCCGCCGCTTCGCCGCGGAAACCGGAACCACACCGGTGAAGTGGCTGACCAACCAGCGCGTGCTGCTGACCAAACAGTTGCTCGAGGAAACCGACCTCGGACTCGAGCAAATCGCCGCCCGCGCGGGTTTCGGCTCCGGCGCACTGCTGCGCCACCACTTCCAACGGCTGGTCGGCATCGCACCCACCGAGTACCGGCGGCGCTTCGGCGCCACGGATGTGGTCGAAGCCTCCGCCTGACTCGGCCTCCTCGGTGCCGCACTCCTTCTCAGAATCCGCGCCCGTTCGGGACGCAAGTGGCGGTGCGGATCCCGAGGTCTCGGTGACCCTGTGATGGGTGGCAATCTCTCCGATGCGAGCAATCCACGCGACGCCATGACGGCTCCTGCGATTCGTGGCGATCCCCGCAATGCGTGACGGCCCCTGCGATCCGTGGCAATCCCCGGATCCGGGGCAATCCACCCGACCCTGTGACGGCCCCTGCGATTCGTGGCGATCCCCGCTATACGTGACGGCTCTGGGATCCGTGGCAGTCCCCCTGTCAGCACTCGTTGAAAACAAACCCGGCCACTGGCGCTCTTTGAAAATCGGCCACCCATCCACGATCGGAAGGGTCTCAGTGCAGGAGTGGGCGCAGATCAGGTATCTGCATGCGAGCGAGGGCCTGTCGATGCGGGCAATCCACGCGACCCCGCGATGGCTCCTGCGATCCGTGGCAATCCCCGCAATGCTTGACGGTCCCTCCGACGCGTGGCAATCCCTGCGAGCTGAGGGCAATCCACGCGACTCCGCGACGGCTCCTGCGATCCGTGGCACTCCTCCGCAATGCGTGACGGTCCCTGCGACCCGTGGCAGTCCCCGGGCCGGGGGCATCCCTGCGCTCCGGACCCCGGCGACGCGAGGTGATCCTTGCGATCCGAGGCGGCCCTGTGATGGGTGATGGCCGCTGCGACGCATGGCAATCCCTGCGATGCGGGACGACCCCCGCGACGCGAAGCAATCGCTGCGATGCGAGGCGGCCCCTGCGATCCGGGGCAATCCGGGACGGCTCATGCAATCCGCGGCGAGCCCCGCGACGCGCAGGCAAATCCCCGCGACACGTAACGGCCCCGCGACGCGAGGCAATTCCGCGACACGAGGCGGCCCCCGCGAACGGCCCCGCGACGCGAGGCAATTCCGCGACACGAGGCGGCCCGCGATTAGGGGCAATCCCCGCCATCCGTAACGGCTCATGAAATCCTGGACGGTCCCCCGCGACACGGCGATCCATCACGGCCCTGCGACGCATGGCAATCCCCGGGCACGCCGCGCCGGATAGCGAGCAGAGTGGAATGGTCGCTGAACGATCTTCATGTGCGACCATTCGACTCTGCTCGACACTCACGGGCGACCATTTGCCTCTGCTGGATGTGCGATCCGGGGCGACTCACGCGAGGGGTGGGAGCCCGCTGATTGTGTGGCGACACCTGGGTCGTGGAGCGCTGGCAGACGGGGCTGGGACGGATTGATACCGTGCTGGCGTGTCGCACAGTGCCTTTACCGTCGAGCCGCGCCGCACGCTCGTCCTGGGCGGCGCTCGGTCGGGTAAGTCCGGCTATGCCGAGGAGCTGGCCGAGCACGCCGCCGGACCGGTTCGCTATCTCGCCACCTCGATCCCCGACCCCGCCGACCTCGACTTCGCCGAGCGCATCGCCGCACACCGCGACCGCAGGCCCGCCGACTGGACCGTGCTCGAAAGTGCCGACCCCGCAGCCGTTCTCGCCGCACCGGCCCCCGAGGGCAGCACCCTGATCGACGACATCGGCACCTGGCTCACCGCCCGCATCGACGCCCGCGCCGCCTGGGATTCCCCACGCGGCACCATCACCCCCGACACCGACGCCCTCCTCACCGCCGTCGCCGCCTACCCACGCCGCCTGATCATCGTGAGCCCCGAGGTCGGCATGGGCGTCGTCCCGGCCACCCGCTCCGGCCGCCTCTTCCGCGACGAAATCGGCACCCTCAACCAACGCCTAGCCCAAATCTGCGACGAAGCGTTCCTGGTAGTAGCCGGCCTACCCATGCGCCTGAAGTGAACCGCCTCCCCTGACAGCACTCGCTTCGCACATCCGCGCCGTACTCAGCATGTGGGCCGACGGTCGCAGCAAGCTGGCCGAGTTCCTGTGGACAGGTCGAGATACCGGGTCAGCCGAGTTGGGGCAACCAGCCGAGTTGATCGAGCCAGTCGAGCACGTAGACAGCCGAGTAGGCGGACCCAGCCGAGGTGGTGGACCCAACTGCGCTGGTCAAGCCAGCTGAGTTCGTTGCCCCACCAAAGTTCGTGGGATCAGCTGAGCATGTGGACCGGCCGAGTTGGCAGGAACAACCGAGGTGGTGCAACCAGCGAGGTGATCGAACCAGCCGAGGTGGCGGGGCCAACCGAGGTGGCGGGGCCAACCTAGGTGGTCAGACCGGCCGACGGTGGGACCAGCAAGGTAGTCGAACCAGCCGAGCACGAGGGACCAGCCGAGCTGGTCGGCCAGCCGAGGGCGCGGGCCCAATCGAGTTGGTGGGCACAGCCGAGTTGGTACGACCGGACAAGTTCGACGGCCCAGCCAAGTTGGTTGGGGCCAGCAGTTCGTCGGGCTAACCGAATTCTCCTGTTCGGCCAGGTCGGTGCGACCCGGCCAACTTCGCCGACCCAGCCAAGTGGTCGAACCGGCCGAGCTGGTCGGCCCAGCCAAGCACGTGGAACGGCCGAGTTGGCGGGACCACCCGAGTTCACCGACGCAGCCGAGTTCGTGGGACCGGACAGGTTCGACGCCCAGCCGAGTCGGTGGAGCCAGCCGTTCGTTGGGCCGGTCGAGTTCGCTGCCCAACCGAGTTCGTCGAGGCCAACCGAGTTCGTCGGCCGATCGTCGGCTCAGTTCGTCGGCCCCCAGCACGTCAGCCCCACCACGCACGTCGGCCAACCGAGGTGATCGAGCCCACCGACGTAGCGGGTGGCGGGTCAGCCGAAACTCCTGCGGACGAGCCGAGTCGTCGTGGATCGCAGTCCGCGACGCGGCGCCGTGTGCGGGTGCAAATCGTGGTTGGGATGGGTGATGTGCGGGGCGGCGGTTGGGGCGGGCAAGATTGGGCGGCGATGGGTGTAGGGACCGTGCTGAACGGAAAGGCTCGACAGTGACACACGGATTTGGACCGGTGACGCCTCCTGACGCACAGGTTCGGGCGGCGGCGGAGCGGCGGCAGGCGGAGTTGACCAAACCCGGTGGGTCGCTCGGGCGGCTCGAGGAGCTCGGCAATTGGGTTGCGGCGTGTCAGGGTGTGTGCCCGCCGAAGCAGTTCGAGCGGGCCAGGGTTGTGGTGTTCGCCGGGGATCACGGCGTTGCGCGGCACGGGGTTTCGGCGTATCCGAGCGAGGTCACCGCGCAAATGGTCGCCAACTTCCTCGGTGGGGGCGCCGCGGTGAATGCGCTCGCCGTCGTCGCGGGCGCCACCGTCCGGGTCGCGGACATCTCCGTCGACGGCGACACCGATTCGCTCATCGCCAAGCACAAGGTGCGACGCTCCAGCGGCTCGATCGACCGCGAGGACGCGCTCACCACGGACGAGGTCGCGGCCGCGCTCGCCGCGGGCAAGGCGATCGCCGACGAGGAGATCGACGGGGGCGCCGACCTGCTCATCGCGGGTGACATGGGCATCGGCAACACGACGCCGGCCACGGCCCTCATCGCAACGCTCACCGACACCGAACCCGTCGCCGCCGTGGGCCGCGGCACCGGCGTCGACGATGCGGGCTGGGCACGCAAGGTCGCCGCGATTCGAGACGCCATGCGCCGGGCTCGACCGAGCGTCAAGGACCCCGTCGAACTGCTGCGTGTCGCCGCGGGCGCCGACTTCGCCGCCATGGCCGGCTTCCTCGCCCAGGCCGCTGCTCGCCGCACGCCCGTCATCCTCGACGGCGTCGTCGTCACGGCCGCCGCCTTGGTCGCCGAAGACTTGGCCGCCGGCGCGTCGGCCTGGTGGCTGGCGGGCCACCGCTCCACCGAGCCCGCCCACAACCTGGCCCTGCAACGCCTGCGCCTGAAACCGCTGCTCGACCTGAACATGCGCCTCGGCGAAGCCTCCGGCGCCCTCACCGCCCTCCCTATCCTGCGCGCCGCCGTCGCCACGCTCGCTGAGATGTCCACCTTCGCCGAGGCCGGTGTCAGCACGGCCGATACCGGCACCGCCGAGAACACGGAACTCACTGTGCCTGCGGACAATCCGGAGCCCGACGAGGATGTTTCGGGCAAGCCGGACCTCCGGAAATGAGGAAACGATCGTCGCGGACCAAGGCGCTTTCCCGCAGAGCCAACCCACCTTTCGGCGACGGTCATCCCAGTTCCCTCGCGGTACAGTGCGTTAACGCATCCGACCGAATCGAAGCGCTTTCCTGGAGAAACAACCCGCCTTCGTGCGACGGCCACCACAGTTCTCCTGCGGTACAAAGCGCTACCGTGCCGTCGGTGGCACAGCACCTGCCCGCCGCCCCGGCCGTACTGCATCGAATGGGCGTCGCCCCTTCGAAATCGGGCGACCGGCCAGCTGGTGATGTGACGCTGAACCAAGATAGCGGTTCGAGCATGGGTGCTCCCGCACGCTCGTGGCCAGATTCGCCTCTGCGACAGAGGTATTCGGCCGTCAGGTGGCGAATGGTGTCCGCCCGCCCAGGGGTGTTCGC
>NZ_BAGH01000128.1 GCF_000308715.1 Nocardia tenerifensis NBRC 101015 | reverse complement strand
TGAAAGTTCCGCGACCGCACGCAGCGGCGAAGCTTCTAGCGGTGCAGGGCGCAGGTTCGGTGCTTCCAGGCAGCGCAACGCAGGCACGACGGCTCCGAGCGGTGAAGGTTCCGCAGCTAGCGGGCGGAGTGGTGGAGGCCCAGGTGCTTCCGGGCACCGCGAGCAACGTTTCGGCGTATCCGAGCACCGCGACCAAGACTCGGGTGTAGCCGGGCACCGTGACCGAGACCTCGGCGTTTCCGGGCAACGCGATCAAGCCCCCGGCGCATCCGGACACCGCGACCGAGCCCCCGGCGCATCCGTACACCGCGACCGAGCCCCCGGCGCATCCGGACAACGCGACCAAGCCCCCGGCGCATCCGGACAACGCGACCAAGCCCCCGGCGCATCCGGACACCGCGACCAAGCCCCCGGCGGGCGAACCGCGCCGGGTTCGGCGGACTCGAACTCGACACCGCCTGGCGACGCACCACCGAAAGGAGGTCCCGGCCAGGACGACCCGGTGGACGGCCTGACCGAGTTCGTCGCCGAGTTGAAGGTGCTCGCCGAGAACGTGCTCGAACGGGTGGAGCCGGTCCTGCGCCAGGCCGCCGACGGGCAGGTGGAATGGTCCAGTTGCAACTGGTGCCCCGTGTGCGCGGCGGCGGCGCTGATGCGCGGCGAGCATCACGAGGTTTTGCAGGCGGTCGCCGATCACGGCACGGCCATCGTCACCGTGCTGCGCGAGGCGCTGGCGGGGGTGCCGGTCGATCCGGTGATGCCCGAGTCCGAGCCCTCCGGCGGCCACCAGCACAATCATGGCGTGCCACAGGACAGTTCGACCGAGGCGGGATCCACCGCCGGACCACGCACATCGCGGGCGAGCCAGCGCCCCCGCTATGTCAGCATCCCCGTGACGATCAAGGGATGACGCACCGCATGGCAGGTGCGCGCCCGCTGACCGTCGGAATCGACGTCGGCGGCACCAACATTCGCGCATCGGTGATCGACGCCGCGGGCGAGGTGCTCGACACCGTCCAGGCCCCCACCCCGCACTCCGCCAAGGCGCTCGAGGACGCCCTCGCCCGCTCCGTCCGCGAGCTGTGCCAGCGGCACCCGATCGGCGCGGTCGGCCTGGCCGTCGCCGGCTTCATCAACGGCGACCGCTCCACCGTCCGCTTCGCGCCGCACCTGCCCTGGCAGGACGCTCCCGTCGCGCAGCGCCTCACCGAGCGCCTCGAGCTCCCCGTCATCCTCGAGCACGACGCCAACGCCGCCATGTGGGCCGAGTATCGCTTCGGCGCGGCCGCGGGCGGACACAATGTGGTGCTCGTCGCGATCGGCACCGGCATCGGGGCCGCGCTGCTCATCGACGGTCAGCTGTATCGGGGAACGCACGGGGTCGCACCGGAACTAGGCCATCTGCAAGTTGTCCCGCAGGGGCGCGCGTGCCCGTGCGGTAAGCGTGGCTGCTGGGAAAGGTATTGCAGCGGAACGGCGCTCGCCGACACCGCGATCGAGATGCTGGCCACCGACCCCGTCCGCTCGGTGCTGGCCAAGGACGTCTTCCGGGATCCCGGCTCGCTCACCGGTCGCCGCGTCGCCAATGCGGCACAGGACGGCGACCCGCTCGCCGTGCGGGTCATGGCCGATTTCGCGCGCTGGCTCGGCCTCGGGCTCGCCTTCGTCAGCGACATCTTCGACCCCGATCTGGTCGTCATCGCGGGCGGAGTCAGCAGCTCCGCACCGCTCTTCTTGGACGAGGCACGAGAGGAATACGCCCGCTCGGTAACCGGCGCGGGCCATCGCCCCCTGGCCCGCATCCGCACCACCCAACTCGGCGAGGCCGCGGGAATGATCGGCGCGGCGGACCTGGCGCGGGCGGCATTGATCGAGAGTGAACGCAAGTCGTCTCGCGTGGTGCGCAGTCGCTGAGTCGAGTACGGCGCGGGCGTTGCTGCGGTCTCGCTTGTCAGCATCAGGATCGCCGCGGCTCCACACGGGGACCGCGCGACCCACGGCACGCCGAGGCATACCGCCGCCGCGGCGAGCACGCCGGAGGTGCGGTCGGCACGATTGTCATCGGCACCGCGATCGCCGTCGACAGCGGATCACGTCAGCCTCACCCCTCTCCCAGCGGTGCCCCCTCGAACGCGGTCTGTGGATCGCGAGAACGGCTGCGGCGGTGGGGCGCAACTCGGGCGGCCGACGTTTCACCGCTCGCGACAGTGGTATTCGAATTTCGAACGCTTGCTTCGGTCGCCGATGACCCCGTTCCGGTCGCCGAGGAGTCGCCTTCCGGCCGCCGAGTGCGGCGTGCCCGCCTGCGCATGGCAGAGTGTGGTGAGATTCGCCGCTGCGGTTGGATGTGATCTCGGTCCAACGGTAAAGTCGGCAACTGACGCAGATGCCCGCCTCTATCCCGGTCCCGGGGGAAGGACGTCATGTTCTACTGGCTGCTGAAGTACGTGCTGCTGGGACCGTTCATGCATCTCTACAACAGGCCGACGGTCGAGGGTGTGGAGAACATTCCGGCGGACGGCCCTGCGATCATGGCGGGTAACCACCTCTCCTTCGCGGACTGGTTGTTCGCGCCGTTGATGAGCCCCCGGCGCATCAACTATCTGGCCAAGGCCGAATACTTCAACACCCCCGGCATCAAGGGTGCTTTCCAGAAGTGGTTCTTCACCACCTCCGGCCAGTTCCCGATCGACCGCACCGGCGCCGACGCCGCCGAGGACGCGCTCAACGCCGCCCGCAAGCTGCTCGACCAGGGCCGCCTCGTCGGCCTGTACCCCGAGGGCACCCGCTCCCCCGACGGCCGCCTGTACAAGGGCAAGACCGGCATGGCCCGCCTCGCGCTCGAGACCGGCGTCCCGGTCATCCCCGTCGCCGTCATCGGCACCGACGAGGTCAGCCCGCCCGGCCCCTTCCGCTGGCGCCGCCGCAAGGTCACCGTCAAGTTCGGCACCCCCATCGACTTCTCCCGCTACGAGGGCATGGGCGGCAACCGTTTCGTCGAACGCGCCGTCACCGACGAGGTCATGTACGAACTCATGCAACTCGGCGGCCAGGAATACGTAGACGTCTACGCCGCCAGCCTGAAGAAGAACGTCCCCAACGGCAGCGCCCGCGAGACAACCCGCATCCCGGACACCGCCGCCAGCTGAACTTTCTCGACCGGCGCTCGTCGATCAGCCTTAGGCTGCCCGACGAGCGCCTTCGTCATTTCAAGGATTGTCGAATCCACAGACGCACCGTACGTTTCACAGAGGCTGCGGGCCATGTGAGCCGTATGGACGTTCTGTGGAACTCGGCCTTGGTGCGTCGGGCGGGGTGCGCGCGCTTGCCGGACCACCACGGCGTGGTGGCGAAGATGCTGTGGCTGGCATCAACTCGCGCGGTTGCGCGACCGGCTACTGTCGCCGAAACTCCGGCCGTTGTGCTGCTCCCTCGCCTGGTGTCACACGTCGGCACCCGCGAGAGTCAGCGTCGGACGAGTGCGGTGGGATGTCGGGCCGCCCGGCCTGCGTGGACACTATGGCGCGTAAGCCGGGCTGATCGGGGGTTGCAAGCGTGAAAGTGTCCGTGCAGGACGGAATCTGGCGGTAGGCAGGCAGGCCAGGTCCCTCGTCCATCTCGCGGCGTAGTGGTCGGTTGCGGCAGGGCCGATGCTCGACCACGCTCCGGAAAGCATTCCCAGTTCCGCTGCGTGCTGTTCGCCATCCGTCGTGCATGCGGGTCACGGCCCGACGATCGGGCACGCAAGCGGCTCGGATAGCCGAACCCACGACTACACCGTGCGTTTCACAAGGTAGTAGGGCGTGTGGTCGCCTCTCGAGTTTCGTTCTCCGGGCTGAGGATGGCGGTGGTGAGGTGCGTGGCGTAGGCGACGATCTCGGGGCGGGTGGCGGAGACTCGACCCGCGAGCCAATCGAGGAAGAGGGAGACGAGGGCGCCGGAGAGTGCGCTGATGGGCATGCTGAGCTGGGCGGAACTGAGGTCGTCGGCGCGGTCGGGAGAGAGTTGGGTGGCCACCAAGCGGACGAAGTCCGGCAGGGCCGCCGCACCGTGGGTGCGCAGGGTGTCGTCGGCGAGGGTCTCGCGGAACATGATCCGGCTGCGGCGCGGATCGTCTTCGAAGTAGCGAGCCGCGGCGTCGAAAGCCGCGTGGATGCGGGCGGTTTCGTCAGCGCCGGCCGCGACGGGCTCAGCGGTAACCGCGTCGACCAGCCCCCGCGCGACCTGGTCGTACACCTCGACAAGCAACGCTTCCCGATCCGGAAAACTCTCGTAGAAATACCGCAGACTCAACCCCGCCGCCCGGCAGACCGCCCGCATGGTCGTCCCCGCCGCCCCCTCCGCCCCCAGCAGTTCGAACCCGGCCCGCACCAACTGATCCCGCCGCTCAGCGGACCGCGCGGCCATAGTGCTCCCACGCCAGGTGTTGTCGGCAACCGCACTCACGACCCTGATGATGTCACGCGCCTTCCTAGTCCTCCGCCACCACGCGGCAGAGCCCACCTCCACCGCGCACCGCCGCTCCAGTCGCGTAGACACCACCGTCGACCCCAGCAGCACATACGCCCTGCACATGGCCGACCTGAGCCGCAGTAGCACAGTCCCGCCCGAGCACCAGTGGCGCACAGGCTGGGTGACTCAGTGACATGCGGGGCAGGCAAACCCACTCACCGGCCCACGCGCTGCCGATCCGTGGGGTCGTTGTGTGTGGCCTTCAGTCAGAGGATCGACGCTCGCGTGCGGACTCGACGCTGGTACAGCAACGCGTCGGCGGCACCGACAAAGAGCGCGACACCGCGCGCGAGCAGCCACCGATCGACTCCACCTCCGCACGACATACGCCGGACCCCCGCGACGGGCCATGAGGCCTGCGCAACACCCGCATCCGGCAGTGCCATCGGACGCAAGCATGCGACGAGCGAGATCGAAACAGCGGTCGAGCCGCCATCGGCGACGTGACTCGACACCGCGCGGCAGCAGCCACCGATCGACTCCACCTCCGCACGACATACGCCGGACCCGCGCGACAGGCCATCAGGCCCGCGCGACTGACACCCGCATCCGGCAGTGCCATCCCAAGCGTGCGACGGGCGAGATCAAAACAGCCGTCGAACCGGCATCGACGACGTGACTCGACACCGCGCGACAACACCATCCGATCACCGCAGATCCCCGGGAGCCTGTGCCGCTTCCGACCGGTCACCCGCAACCCTTGCGGCACGCGGGCGGCATCCTTTAGATTGCTGGTCCTTTGCGCGACTCATCGGTGCGTTGTTCCAGGCGGCGGATGAGGGCGCGGGTGCGCGGATCGAGGGTGAGATAACGGTCGAGGGCTACGTTAATCGCGCCGCGTAGAAGCGCGTAGGGCTCCCACATGCCGGGGGCGATGGTGCGGGCGGCGCGGTGGGTGATGCCGTCGGCGATGGTGACGGCGGCTTGGGTGGCGGTGATGCGGCGGTTCAGCGGCCATGGGAGTAGGCGGCCTACTTCACGGCCGAGGTCGTCCTCGTCCAGGGTGTGGTGGGTCATGGGGGTGTCCACGATGCCGAAGTAGGCGACGCCCGCGGTGGCGCCGGAGGCCGCGAGTTCGACGCGCAGCGCGCGGCCTAGTTGCTCGACGCCCGCCTTGCTGATCATGTACGGCGAGCCGCCCATGCCGGGCGCGAACGCGGCACACGACGAGACGACCACGACATGCCCACGGGCGGCGACGATGTCGTCGAGCGCCGGGTGCACGGTGTTGAACACGCCGGTGAGGTTGACGGCCAGGACCCGATCGAAATCGGCCGGGTCCATGGTGCGCAGCGTCGCGGGGGCGGGTGTGACGCCGGCATTCGCCACCACGACGTCGATCCCGCCGAAGCGCTCACGAACCGCCTGCAACGCCGCGACCATCCCCGCCCGATCGGCGACATCACCCCGGACTGCGAAGGCGCGCTCGCCCAATCCCCTTGCGGCGCTTAGTGTCTTCACCTCATCGAGATCGATCATCGCCACCGACGCCCCGCGCCGGTAGAGAATCCGAGCCAACTCGAGCCCGATCCCCTGCCCCGCACCGGTGATCGCCACTACCCGGCCTCGCACGTCGAAGCCCGTCCAGCGCAGGCCCAGCATCACGCGATCACCGCCACGTTCGCGGCCCCGCGGACAGCAGACCTCGGCACCGCCGCGCTCGAAACCATCGCGTACCCGAGCATCAACGCACCTCACTCGTCAGATAGGCGTCCTCGTCGAAACGACTTGTCCGGCGGGCATATTCGAAACTCCAGTTCGGATACAACCCGGCATTCCCACTGCCGTCGGCGGTTTGGTAGTAGCTGCGGCAGTTGCCGGTCACCCAGACGGTGTCGCGACTGCGCGCCTCCATCTCCCGAAGAAATTCCTCCTGCGCTTCGGCCCGGACCTCGATCCGCCGAAGCCCATTGTCCCGCATGGTATTCAGCGCGTCGACGATGTAGCGAATCTGCGCTTCGATCATGTAGATCGCCGATTGGTTTCCCGCGGCCCCGAACGGGCCGAGAGTGGTGAAGAAGTTCGGGAAGCCGCTCACCGTGGTGCCCAGATAGCTTTGCGGGCGTTCGCGATACAGCTCGCCCATGCTGCGGCCGTCGCTGCCGTGGACGCGGTCGAATATCTGCGGTGGCACGCCGAAGCCGGTACCCCAGATGATGGTGTCGACCTCGTGTTCCACGCCGTCGTCGGTGCGGAGGGAGCGCGGCCCCACCGCCACGATCCGCGAGGTCACCACCTCCACGTTCGGCTGGGTGAGCGCGGGGTAGTAGGCGTCGGAGAAGATGGCCCGCTTGCACCCGATCATGTAGTCGGGGGTCAGCCGCCCGCGCAGCCGCCGATCCCGCACCTGCCTGCGCAGCTGGAGTCGCCCCAGCGCCTCGTAGGGATGCCGGAAGCGCTTGTCCACGAAGCCGACCAGTCCGAATCCCTCGATCGCCGCGAAGTAAGCACCGCGAACCGCCTTGCCTACCATAGGCATTCGACGCAGCGCGGACCGCTCCAGACTGGAGGTCGCCCAATCCAGCCGGGGCACGATCCAAGGCGCGGACCGCTGGAACACCGTCAACCGCCCCACCCTGGGCTGAATCTCGGGAATGAACTGCACCGCCGACGCCCCGGTACCGATAACGGCCACCCGCTCACCGGTCAGATCGTGGTCGTGATCCCAATGCAGCGAATGGAATTGGGCGCCGGTGAAGGTCTCGATGCCCGGCAGCTCAGGAATCCGCGCCTCACTGAACGGCCCGATCGCCGAGACGAGCACATCGGCCGTCAACACCCCCTGCGACGTATCGATCCGCCAATACCCGCGCCCTTCATCCCAATCAGCCGCACGCAACTCCGTGTCGTATCGAATATGCTGCGCCACACCGAATCTCGCGGCCACCGCACGCAGATAGTCGAGAATCTCCGGCTGCGTACCGTATCGACGCGACCACTCCGCATTCGGCGCGAACGAATACGAATACAACATCGAAGGCACGTCACACGCGCACCCAGGATAGGTATTCGCCCGCCACGTCCCCCCGAGCTCCCCCGCCCGCTCCAGAATCACGAAATCCTCAATCCCCGCCTCGCGCAGCCGCACCCCCAGCCCGATCCCCGCGAACCCCGCCCCCACAACCACGACCGACACATGCTCTTCCGCCACCGGCACTACCTCTTTCCGCCGCCCGACCGCGATCACCGATCCGGCCATCACCAGGGAAGCTCTTCAGTCAGCCCACTCGCCAGCAGCGGACCAGGCCTCGTCGCCCGACAGGAATCAGTTGATTCCATTGGAATCGCATGCTTCCCGTCAGGCCCGCACAAGTCAAGAGCGCACCCGAAAGCCGCAACACATCCAGCAGCAGCAACACATCCGCAAGCCACTGCACAGCCAGCGGGACAGCAGGGCATCCGCAAGCCGCTGAACAGCCCGCGGGACAGCAGGGTATCCGCAAGCCTCTGCGCAGCCAGCCGGACAGCAGTACATCCGCAAATCGATGCATAGCCAGCAGGACGGCCACCCGAAGCCCCTGGTACAGCGCGTATCCATTCCAATTCGGCTCCCGCGGCAGCCCTTTCGACAAACGCGCACGCGAGGACGGCGAGTCGAAGTGCGGGAAAGCAAAGGCAGTGCGGCGCAGGCCGAGCCTGCCGCATGCATGGCCTTCTTGGGAGATGGCGCGAACAGAACGTCGATTTCGGTGACCGGCCACGTCGAGTTCCGCCAGCCGCTGGCGGGCTCACCGAATGCGCGGGAATCGCCCAGCCACCTCCAAACCGAGCCCAGCCGCCGAGTCGCCGCCCCCACGCAGGCAACCCGACCGACTCGCAATCAAGGTGCCCGTCGCGCCGCCAGATCGTCACACACCACGCACCGCCGCGCCCTCACCCTCGCCCGCACCCGCACCCGCACCCGCACCCGCACCCGCACCCGCACCCGACGAGAATTCCGCACACGCCGCGGGTCATTCCGGCAAACACCAAGCAGCCCCGGGCACAAACCGCCAAGATTGCTCTCGATGCTGCGCACAACACGCCCAGGACGCCAGGCCACGGATCCACCGAAGACACCCCCCGCCGAGCAAGAAACACACCGACCGGTCCGTCCCGTTCCCTAACCAGACCGGACCCGTTCACATTACGTTGAGATAGCTGGTCCAAGGTGACCCCATGACTGGTTCGACCCCCGGCTTCTCCCGCCGCACCCTGCTGCGCACCTCCGCCCTCGGCCTGGTGGCCGGCCCCGCGCTGGCCGCGTGCTCGTCGAATGACGGGCCCGGCCTGGTCCGGCAGCGTCCGGTGCTCACGCACGGCGTCGCGGTGGGCGACCCGCGCAGCGACGGGGCGCTGATCTGGGCGCGCGCGGATCGGTCGGCGAAGTTGATCGTGGAGACATCTTCGACCGAATCATTCACAAACGTAAAGAAATTCACCGGCCCGTTGCTGACCCCGGCCTCCGACGGCACCGGCCGGATACGCATCAACGGTTTGCCCGCGGGCGAGCAGGTGCATTACCGGGTCACCCTCGAAAGCGACGAGGGCGGCGTGTCGGAGCCGATCACCGGCGTGTTCCGCACGGTACCCACCGGCGCCGCCGATATCAGACTGCAGTGGTCGGGCGACGTCGTCGGCCAGGGTTACGGCATCAACCCGGACCTCGGCGGCATGAAGATCTTCTCCACCATGGCCGCCCGCGACCCGCACCTGTTCCTGCACTCCGGCGACTCGATCTACGCGGACAACCCGGTCAAGGAATCCGTGACACTCCCGGACGGGCGAATCTGGCGCAACATCGTCTCGGAGGCGAAAAGCGCGCCCGCGCAGACCCTTCAGCAGTACCGCGGCAACTACGCCTACAACCTCACCGACCAGAACTACCTCCGCTTCAACACCTCGGTCGCGCAGGTAGTGCAGTGGGACGACCACGAGACGGTCAACAACTGGTACCCAGGCGGACTCGTCTCGCAAACCAAGGGCTACACGGAGCGCAACATGGACACCCTGGCGGGCCGCGCCTGGCAGGCGTTCCACGAATGGATGCCGGTGGAGCCCAAGGAGGCTGTGGACGGCCGCCTCTACCGCAAAATCTCCTACGGTCCGCTGCTCGACATCTTCGTGCTCGACATGCGCACCTACAAGGACCTCAACGACGCCAACGACGGCCCCGAGGGCCGCATCCTCGGCCCCGCACAGACCAAATGGCTCATCGACGGCCTCAGCGATTCGCAGGCCACTTGGAAGATCGTCGCCAACGACCTGCCGCTCGGCTTGGTCGTCAAGGACGGCGAGCAGCCGGACAAGACCGCGTTCGAGGGCCCGGCCAACGGCGACCCCGGCGCGCCGTCCGGCCGGGAAACCGAGATCGCCCAGGTGCTTTCCGCGATCAAGGCGAACCGCGTGACCGACGTGGTCTGGCTGACCGCCGACGTGCACTACACCGCCGCGCACCACTACTCCCCCGAGCGCGCGTCCTTCACCGACTTCGACGAGTTCTGGGAGTTCGTCTCCGGCCCGCTCAACGCGGGCGCGTTCGGCCCGAACCCACTCGACGCGACTTTCGGGCCGGAGGCGGTGTTCGTGCACGCGCCGACGGCACAGAACAGCTCGCCGCTGGACGCCTTCCAGCATTTCGGCGAGGTGTTGATCGATGGCAAGTCAAGGGAACTGACGGTCAACCTGTGCGACGCCGCCGGATCCGTGCTGTTCAGCCAGCGACTCGAACCGACCGTCCGGTAGCACACGCGATCGAGCGAGCGTGGCGGGCCGCGCTGTAGTAGCTTTCGTGCCATGAGCACGCCGCAGTTTGTCTCCGCCGAGGAATATCTACCCCGCGATACGGCGGATGTCGTTCGCACGGTTCGGGATTCACGCGGCCGCGCGGAACGGCTCACCGTGCGCGGCGGCGAGCAGATCGACGACGGACTGACGCTGCCCGCCCAGCCGACGGTGGTGTCGCTGCGCCGGATGAACCAGGTACTCGACATCAATCTCGGCCGGCGCACCGTGCGGGTGCAGGCGGGCGCCAAGCTCTCCGACATCGACCGGCGCCTCGGCGCGCACGGGCTCGGCCTGCCCATCGTCGGCGACCATCGCGACATCACCGCAGGCGGGTTCGCCTCCGTCGGCGGGGTGAGCGCGGCGTCGCACAAGTACGGCATGTTCATCGACCAGGTCGTCGATCTGGAGTACGTCGACAACGACGGACGCATCGGCACGTGCGGGCGCACCCACCACGCCGAGCGCTTCCACCGCATCCTCGGCGCGGGCGGGCGCGCGGGCATCATCACCGCGCTCACCCTCGACGTGATCGACATCGACAAGGACCGCACCTGGCTGACCACCAACGCCGACCGCTTCCTCGACTTCGACTCCTTCGTCGAACATGCCTACGCCGAGATCATGCGGCCCGGGAACGCTGCGCTGCAGGTGGGTCGCTGGGTGGACACCGCGCCGCTGAAGGTCGCGCGGCCCGGCGGCGTCGGACACGTGCAGCTGGGCACGGTGCGGTTCGGACAGTGGTCGACGCTGCACCCCACCACGCCGACCCGCTCGGTGCGGGCACGGCGCGAGGTCGGATCGCGCGCGCGTAAATCGCTCGGCGTCATCGCCTCCGCCGCCAGCGGGCCCGCCGGCATGCCGCTGCGCAACGCCGCGGCGGGCGCGGTCCTGTTCGCGCCGAAGGTGCAGACCCTGCGCGACGCGGAGTACCTCGCCGACACCGCGCTCAGCTCGTCCGAGCGCGGCCCCGCCTACCGCGTCGGCATCTTCGCGCCCCTGTCGAGCTACACGTCGGTGTTCTACCGCCTGCACGACCTGTTCGCCGGCCACCGCGAACGCACCGGCTGCTTCACCGTCATCTCCGCCATGACCTACGGCGTCCGCTCGCGCTACCTCCGCTCGGAGGCCGCCGCCCGCGGTCTCTCCCCCGAAGACCACGGCCTGATCACCTTCACCAGCCGCCTCCGCCCCGCCGCACTCCCCTCAGAACTGTTGCGGGACATAGTGTCCGGGATCGATGAGATCTGCCGGTCGGAGAACGCGCTGCGTTACGAGTCGGAGGAGTAGAGGCGACGGCGCATGCCTGTTGCCTGGCCGACAGGCGTTACGGGCATGCGCCGCCGCACGATTGCCCAGTATCCGGTGTCGTCTCGCCACCAGCGCCGACATCTCCACCACCACCGACGCGGCAGGGCTGGGCCTCAACCTGACCTCCACCCCGACCCGCCGCACCGCCACCGCGCTCCCGGTGGCCTAAGTACCATCGCACGCCCAACGACGACACCGGTGACGCGACAGGGCTGAGCCTCACCTCTACCCAGACCCGCCGCGTCCGCCACCGAAAACGCGGCACGACTGGGCGGGTCTGGGCTTCAATTTGCCCTCCACGTAGCCCCGCTGCACCGCCACCGGTCGCCCCACCATCGCCGCCCACCGCCACCCCACCGCCGACAGCGCTCACCCCCACCGGCCACCGCCGACACCCGCGCCGAAGCAGCTCCGGTAAGCCGGGCCCGATGCAAGACGACGGCGCCTCCTCCACGAGATCCTGAGGTGCTGCGCGGGTTCTTCGCCGACGGGGGGCATCGGCTGCGCTGCGGCTAACTTCGCGCCTCGTACCGAACGGCTTCTCGCCGATACAGCAAAAGCGATGCCGCGCAGAGGATTACGGTAATCACCTCCGCGGCGACACTCAGGGCGGCCTGCGGGGCCGGGTCCCATCCGATCTCACTGAAACCGGCGATCCCCGTGGTACGCGAGAGCGCGAATGCCACCAACGACCCGCCGGCGAGCCCGGCCGCGGCCAACCGCATCGTCCACGGGCCGACCAGCACCAGCACCGCGAGCGCGAACGAGACGGCGGCTTGCACGAGGAACGAAGGGCCGATGAAGTGGATGTAACGATAGCCACGTCCGTAGAGGTCGGCGTGGAAGTAGCCGCCGACCACCAGTGCGGCGCTGATCCCGACGCGCAGCAGCACATCGACCGGGCGGATGCTCATTTCAGCGTCTGCTCCTTGATCGCCAGCATCTGTTGCCCTCGCTGATAGGTGACTTCACGAATCCCCAAGGCGTCGTGTAGTTTTCCGGCGGGCAGCGTCACCGGTTTCGGCGCGGGCCCGTCCCCGGGTTTCGGCAACGGATAGGCGGTGGTGGTGCCGCTGTAGAAGGTGATGTTGCCCTCGGTCTTCGTGAACAGCTGGTGCACATGCCCGTTGAGACAGGTGACCGACGCGAATCGGCGCAGGTAACTCAGCGCCTCGGTGGCATCGTCTGTGCCCCAACCCCATTGGGGATACATCGCGAACAGCGGAATGTGGCTGAACACCACGATCGGCGTATCGCTGGACAGCCCCGCCACATCCTTGCGCACGAACTCCAGTTGATCCTGTCCCAGATGTCCGAGGCTCTGCAGGTTCAGCGTGTTCACGAGCGCGATCACGTGAACGCCCGCGATGTCGAAGCTGTACCAGCCGTCGCCGCGGGTGCCCTTGCCGAACACCGAGCGGTATCGCTGGCCCGCGTCGTCGGTCGAATCATGTTCTCCCGGAACGGTGAACACGTGCGGTGTGTTCAGGTCCATCATCATCTGCTTCACCTGATCGAACTGCTCCGGCGTGGCCAGATGCGTCAGATCACCGGTGTGGATGACGAAGTCGGGGACGTAGCCGAGCGAGTTCACCTGCCCGATCGCCTCGGTGAAGGTCGCCGCCACATCGCCGTTCGCGGTGCCCTGGAATCCGATGTGGCTGTCGCTGATCTGAGCGAACCGCAGCGTCTGCGGCTCGGCCGCATTGCCGCTGGGCGCACCGCCCGCCACGTGCGAGATGACCTCGCCGCCGACGACCGACAGCCCGACGGCCGCGCCGAACCAGGCGGTGTGCCGCATCAACTGCCTGCGCGTCATGCCATGCGGGTCAGGCGGATCGGTGTGTTCACTCATGGTGTCACCACCACCGTCGCCTTCATGAACGGATGGATCGAGCAGATGTAGGCGAAGTTGCCCGCTTTGGCGAAGGTGAACGAGTACGTCGCGCCCGCGCCCAGTCCCGGCGAGTGGAAGCTGCCGTCGCTCGCGACGACCGTGTGCGGTTCCTCGTCGTGGTTGGTCCAGGTCACCGTGGTGCCCGCCTTGACGGTCAAAGTCGAAGGCGCAAAGGCGAAGTTGTCGATGTTGACGGCGTTCGGCCCGGCCGGTGGCCCTGGCTTGGCCGGTGCGGACATCCCCGGCATGGCGCCGGGCCCGGTCATGCCCGGCTGGGTGCCGGGCGTCGGCACCATCCCGGGAGTCTCTGTGCCCGAGGCGAATACGGGCGTCGGCGCGGCGGCGGGCGGGTTTGCGTCGGGGTTACTGCCGCACGCACTGACCGCTCCCAGCACCGTCGCGGCGGCCGCGACGATCACCACCGTTCGTCGCCGGTTTGGCATATGTCTCATCGATCCGGTCCTCCATCCGGGTGACGCGTCCGCTGACGCGAGTTCTCACCTACAGATAGGAGGCGGGGTTACGCGGGCTCGGTCGGCGCGAAAACCTCTATGACGCCGTTGCTTTCACGCACCTGCACGATCGGCAGCGGCGCGGGCGCGATGGGCAGCTGATGGGTGAGCACCTCGCCGGCGGTGGAGAACGAGGTCGAGTGGCACGGGCAGCGCAACCTGTCGGCGGGCGCGTCCAACCACAGGCGGCAGCCCTGATGGGTGCAGACGCCGGACACCGCCGCCGGAATTCCCTTGTCGCGCCGGATGAATCCGCTGACCGTGCCGACGTCGAAGTGCAGAGTGCCGCCCTCGGGCAGTGCGGCGCTCGCGGCTACGGGGAGCCAGGCACCGTTGCCGGGCGTCAAAGTCGACTGTGCCGCAGGGGCGTTCGGCTCCGGCGTGCCCGTCACGGTGTATTCGGTGACCGCGCCGACGGCGGCCGCGGCCGCAGCGACCGAGGTGCCGATCAGCAGCTGCCTGCGTCGCGTCGAACCGCCGGACGAGTTGTCGGGTGCGGGTTCCTCGAGTTCCGTGGCGAGCCGCCGCTGCAACTCGGCGAGGAACTCCTCGCTCGGCGCCTGGCTGCCGAGCCGGCCCGCGCGCAGTTCGATCGCCGCGCGCATGTCCTGCGCGTCGGACTCGTCGGGCCGGAACGACCGAGGGCGGTGCCCGGCGAGCAGGTCCTCGACGTACCGGTCCACCTCTCGCTCGCTCATCGCACACCTCCCTCGCTCAGCCGCGCCGCCGCCTGTAAAGCCCTATGCTGCAACACCTTCGCATTTCCGACGCTGACCCCCAAGGCATTCGCCGCATCCCGGACCGAGAGTCCTTGCAAGAACCGCAGTTCCAGAATGCGCCGGTAGCGGTCCGGCAGCCCGTCGAGCACCGCTTGCGCCCGTGCCACGGCCGCGTCGTCCGGCGACTCCGGGGCGGGCGGGTCGTCCGGGATATCGTCCTCGATCGTCGTGATCTCCCGGCCCATGCGGGTGCGCCAGTATCCGGCGAGCACGGTCCGCGCAGTCGCGCGCAGATAAGCGCGCACCTCCGGCACGCTGGCCGACACCCGCAGCGGTTTCAGCGCCGCCATGAACACCTCGGCCGTCAGATCCTCCGCGTCCGCCCGGTTCCCCACCTTCGTGAACATCAGCGCATACACCCACCCGACATTGTCGCGATACACGCCCTCCCACCCCGAATACCCCTCC
>NZ_BAGH01000129.1 GCF_000308715.1 Nocardia tenerifensis NBRC 101015 | reverse complement strand
TGCCACCGGAGTTCGACGAACTGGTCGCCAACGCCACCGCGCGCGAGCCGGCGCACCGGTTCGCCGACGCCAACGAGATGGCGGCCGCGCTGCGCCAGATCGGCGCGAAGCTGCACCTGCCGCCGTACCGGGTGCCCGCGCCGCAGGAGTCGGCCGAGCATTTGAGCGCGAGTTATCGGGTCGCGGCGCTGACGCCGCAGGCCGCGCCGATCGCCCGCCCCCAGCCCTACACGCCGCCGACCGTGCAGCACACCAAGGTGGTCACCGCGCCGCGGCCGCGAGTGGACTACGGACCGCCGGACGACTACGAGCCGCAGCCGGTGCGTCAGCAGCACGCGGCGTCGCCGTATCAGGCCTACGCGCCCGACCGGAACAAATCGCGCCGCACGACGTGGATGTGGGTCGCCATCGTGGCGATCCTCACGCTGGTCGTCGGCGTCGGCGGGTGGTGGCTCGGCGTCGGGCGGTACTCGCCGGTTCCGGCGATCGCCGGAATGGACTCCGACCGGGCGGTCGCCGCGCTGCGCGACGCCGGGTTCGAGACCACGTTCCGGCAGAAGGCCTCCGACGTCGTTCCCGTCGGCGGTGTGGTGGGCAGCGATCCGTCGGCGGGCTCGCGCGTCACCAAGGGTTCGACGGTCGCGGTGCTCGTGTCCAGCGGTAAGCCGAGGGTGCCCGACGTGCAGCCGGGCGACCCGATCACCAAGGTGAATCAGCTGATTCGCGACGCCGGGCTGCAACCGGTGGACTCCGGCGAGATCGGCAACTCGGCGCCGAAGGGCACGCTGGCCAAGACCGACCCGAGCCCGGGCACCGTGCTGCCGATGGGCGCGCAGGTAAAGGTGTACCGCAGCAAGGGATCTCACCCGGTGAAGGTGCCCGACGTGCGCGGGAAGGCGACCGCCGAGGCCACGAAGATCCTCACCGACGCGGGAATCACGGTGCGCGAGACCAGGTCTCAGTTCGATCGCACCATCGACGCGGACAAGGCGATCGGCACCGAACCGGCCGCGGGCACCACCGTGCAATCCGGCGACGAGGTCACCCTGCTCGTCTCCAACGCGCTGAAGATGCCCGACGTGCGCGGCTGGACCGTCGCCAACGCCAAGGCCAAGCTGCAGTCCCTCGGCGTGCAGGTCGAGGTGAAACAGCTTGTGGCCAGCGACAGTTCGCTCATCGTCTCGCAGAGCCCCGGGGTCGGCGCCAACATCGAGTCGGGAAACACGGTGTCCCTGGTCGCCCTGCCTTAACCGATCATCCGCTCCGCTTCGGGGCGTAGAACGCCGAATCCCCGGCGCAGGCGCGAACGCCGAGCCAGGATCGTCACGCTGAAGTGACCGTCGCTATCGCTGTGTGGTGACAGTTAGCAGGCCGGCATTCAGCCCTATCGACCGGTCGTCCGGCTGCGGCCGGACGACCACGTGGTGCCGTAACTTCCCGTGGGGCACTGTGCCCAGTCGCCCTCATCGAGGATGACTTCCTCCCACGTGTCGCCATGGCGTCCACCGGGATTCGTTGCGAGACCTGAGATCAGCGCAGCATCTCCGCGACGAGGAAGGCGAGTTCGAGCGACTGCTGGGTGTTGAGGCGGGGGTCGCAGGCGGTTTCGTAGCGGCCGGACAGGTCCAGGTCGGAGATGTCCTGGGCGCCGCCGAGGCATTCGGTGACGTCCTCGCCGGTGAGCTCGATGTGCAGGCCGCCGGGGTGCGTGCCGAGGGCGTGGTGCACCTCGAAGAAGCCCTGGACCTCGTCGACGATGCGGTCGAAGTGGCGGGTCTTGAAACCGGTGGACGCCTCGTGGGTGTTGCCGTGCATCGGATCGCACTGCCAGATGACCTGATGCCCGGTGGCCTGGACCTTCTCGATGATGGGCGGCAGCACGTCGCGGACCTTGCCGTTGCCCATGCGGGAGACGATGGTCAGCCGGCCGGGCTCGTTGTTCGGGTCGAGCCGCTCGACATACTCCACCGCCATGTCGGGCGTGGTCGTCGGGCCGATCTTGAGGCCGATCGGGTTGGCGAGCAGCTCGGCGAGCGCGATGTGCGCGCCGTCGAGCTGCCTGGTCCGCTCGCCGATCCAGAGGAAGTGCGCGGACAGGTCGTAGAGCACCGGCTCGCCCGCGGCGTTCTCGCTGAGGCGCAGCATGGCGCGCTCGTAGTCGAGCACGAGGGCCTCGTGGCTGGCGTAGATGCGGGCCGACTTCAGGCTCGGATCGTTCACCCGGCAGGCCGTCATGAACGCGAGACCGCGGTCGATCTCCTCGGCCAGCGCCTCGTAGCGGGCGCCCGCGGGCGACTTCGCGACGAAGTCACGGTTCCAGTCGTGCAGCCGGTGCAGATCGGCCATGCCCGCGCCGGTCAGCGCGCGCACCAGGTTCATCGCGGCGCTGGCGTTGGCGTAGGCGCGCACCAGCCGGGACGGGTCGTGCTCACGCTGGCCGGCGTCGGCCACCAGCGCGTTGACCATGTCGCCGCGGTAAGACTTGAGGCCGAGCGAATCCGTATCGGACGAGCGCGGTTTCGCGTACTGGCCCGCGATGCGCGCCACCTTCACCACCGGCAGGCTCGCGCCGTAGGTGAGCACGACGGCCATCTGCAGCAGAGTGCGGATATTGCCGCGGATGTGCGGCTCGGTGTTGTCGGCGAACGTCTCGGCGCAGTCGCCGCCCTGCATGAGGAACGCCTCGCCCCGGGCCACCTCGGCTAGCTGCTCGCGCAGCTCCTCCACCTCGGCGGGCACGCAGATCGGCGGCACGCTCTCGAGCACGGTGCGCATCTGCGCCGCCTGCTCCGGATCCCACGACGGCTGCTGCAACGCGGGACGGGCCAGCGCCTCGTCCAACCTCCTTCGCAGCTCGGTGGGCAGCGGTGGCAGTTCCGGCAGGCGATCGATCGGTACGTCGACGGTCCAGTTCACCCGTCCAGAATACGGATCACCCGGACGTCGGCGGTACCCACCATGCGGGTGTCGGGGCGCCACTTCGGTGGTCGAGGTGCCCGGCCGCGTCGCCGACCGCCTTTCCACTTAGGCCCTGTCTCGAAGTCCGGCCGGATGCTTCCGGTGGCTGGATCGTCGCCTGGCAAGGCGGAGGAGGAGCCGATACCGGGTTTGTATCGGCGACGACGACAACGCGGCCAGGCGGCGATCCAGCCACCGGAGGCGCCGGATGGGACTTCGAGACAGGGCCTAAGGTTATCGTTCGAACGTATATAAGGGCGCGATGCCGATACCGACTTGTTGAGGAGTAGACCGATCTCGCTTCGATATTTCTATGACTGCGAATTCATCGAGGACGGGGTCGTCATCGACCTGGTGTCCATCGGTGTCGTGTGCGAGGACGGGCGCGAATATTACGCGGTGTCCACGGAATTCGATCCCGAGCGGGCCGGCCCCTGGGTGCGCAGGCACGTCCTGCCACAGCTACCGTCGCCCTCCTCGCCGCTGTGGCGCGGCCGCAAGCAGATCCGCGACGACCTGTACAAGTTCCTGGTTCCCCGCTCCTCCGTGGTCCCCGAACTCTGGGCCTGGGTCGGCGCCTACGACCACGTCGCCCTCTGCCAGCTCTGGGGTTCCATGGTCGACCTCCCCACCGCCCTCCCCCGCTACACCAACGAACTCCGCCAACACTGGGAAGCCCACGGCCGCCCCGAACTCCCCCCCGTCCCCCCCGACGCCCACGACGCCCTAGCCGACGCCCGCCACAACCTGGCCAAATTCGAAGCCATCGAATCCCACCGCCGCAACACCCCGCGAATGTAGTAAGCCTCCGCAACGTCGAAGCCGGGCGTTGTTTCAGCGATGTCGGGCCAACGCAAAGGCCCCGAGTCGAAATCGACTCGGGGCCTTTGGTGTTCAGCTGTCAGTGGCTGCGTTTGCCACCGAGCTCTTTCTCCTGACGGGCCTGCAGGACCTTGAGCTGCTTGTGCTCTTCGGCGTGCTCGGTCTCGAAGTGCTGCTCGCTCTCCTGCCGGGGGTCGGGGCGCAGGAAGCTGCCGGTGCCGGGCTTGCCCGCGGCGCCGAGCTTGCTCATCTTCTTCGGGACGGTCGCGCCCTGGTACTCCAGCGGGATCGGGTGGCCGTGGTCGTCGACCGGGCCGAGCGGCTGGTGCACCTCGATGTACTCACCGTGCGGCAGGCGCTTGATGACGCCGGTCTCGATGCCGTGCTCGAGCACCGCCCGGTCGCTGCGCTGCAGGCCGAGGCAGAACCGGTACGCGACGAAGTACGCCACCGGCGGCACGACCAGGATGCCGATGCGGCCCATCCAGGTGGTCGCGTTGAGCGAGATGTCGAACTTCAGCGCGACGATGTCGTTGACGCACGACAGGGTCAGCACGACGTAGAAGCCGATCGACATGGCGCCGATCGCCGTGCGCACCGGCACATCACGCGGACGCTGCAGCAGGTTGTGCCCGGCGGTGTCGCCGGTCAGCCGCTTCTCGATCCAGGGGTAGATGATCAGCACCGTGAACACCAGGCCCATGATCAGCGCCACCCAGAACACGGCGGGCACCGTGTAGCGACCCAGGTAGAGCTCCCACGGCGGCATGAGACGCGCCAGGCCGTCGGTCCACATCATGTAGAAGTCCGGCTGCGAACCCGCGGAGACCTGAGACGGGTTGTAGGGCCCGAGGTTCCAGATCGGGTTGATCTGGAACAGACCGCCCATGATGCCGACGATGCCGAGGGTGAAGGCGAAGAACGCGCCCTGGTCGGCGGCGAACACCGGGATGATGCGGGCGCCGACCACGTTGTTCTCGGTGCGGCCCGGTCCGGGGAACTGCGTGTGCTTCTGGTACCAGACCAGCGCCACGTGGGCGGCGATCAGCGCAAGGATGATGCCGGGCAGCAGCAGCACGTGCGCGATGTAGAGGCGCGGGATGATGATCGTGCCGGGGAAGTCCCCGCCGAAGATCAGCCAGTGCAGCCAGGTGCCCGCGATCGGGATGCTCATCGTGATGCCGCCGAACGCGGCCCGCAGGCCGGTGCCGGAGAGCAGGTCGTCGGGCAGCGAGTAACCGAAGAAGCCCTCGAACATGGCCAGGATCAGCAGCAGCGAGCCGATCACCCAGTTCGCTTCACGCGGCTTGCGGAACGCGCCGGTGAAGAAGATGCGGAACAGGTGCACGATGATCGACGCCGCGAACAGCAGCGCCGCCCAGTGGTGGACCTGGCGGACGAACAGACCGCCCCGCACCTCGAAGGTGATGTCCAGCGACGTCTCGTAGGCGCGCGACATGGTGACACCACGCAGCGGCTGGTAGGAGCCGTTGTAGACGACCTCGGTCATCGACGGATCGAAGAACAGGGTCAGGTAGACGCCCGAGAGCAGCAGGATGATGAACGCGTACAGCGCGATCTCACCGAGCAGGAACGACCAGTGGGTCGGGAAGACCTTGTTGATCGACCGCTTCATGAACGCGGCGGCTTGATACCGCTCGTCCATCTCGTTGGCCTGTGCGGCGACAGAAGGACTCATGCCTCCACCTCGCTGACGCTCGATTCCGGCATGTGCCCTGCACGCTGGCACATGATTCGCTCACTTCGTTCGCTCATGAACGACGCTCCCAGTAAGCCGGTCCGAGCGGCTCGATGAAGTCGCCGTTGGCGACCAGGTAGCCCTCGGAGTTGACGGTGATCGGCAGCTGCGGCAGTGCGCGAGCGGCGGGACCGAAGACCGGCTTACCCCACTCGGTCGCGAGGAACTGCGACTGGTGGCAGGGGCACAGGATCTTGTTGGTCTGCGACTCGAACAGCGACGTCGGGCAGCCGAGGTGGGTGCAGATCTTCGAGTAGGCGAAGTAGTCGCCGTAGTTGAAGCTCTCCTGGCCCTTGCGCTTGATCGCCTTCTGCGCGTCCTCGGTGCGCAGGCGAATCAGCATGACCGCGTTGCGGATTCCGCGCAGCGACTGCAGCGTGGCGTGCTCGTCGCCGCGCCACTTCTCCTTCCAGGGGAACACCGTCTCCATGCCGCCCGCGTCCATGTCCTCGGGGCGGACGAGCACGATGTCCTCCGGGCGACCCGTGTCGCGGCGGATGTAGATGGTCTCGCCGGGGAAGTCCGGGGTCCAACCCGAGACCCACAGCGGCGACTTCTCGCGCTTGGCCCAGGGGTTCTTCACCATGCCGCCGACGAACACCAGCAGCGCGCCGATGCCGAGCACGCCGACGCCGGCGCCCGCCGTGCGGGTGATCATTTTGCGGCGGGCCAGCGTGGAGGTCTCCAGCGCGTCCTGCAGCTCGGCGACCAGGGTGCGACGCTCGACCTCGGGCGAGGGTCCGTCGTGGCGGTCCTGGATGGACAGCTCGGCGGGGATGAACGTCTTGCGGATCAGCACCACCGCGATGCCGATGACGAGCACCGCGACGCCGAAGGTCACGCCGACCAGCGGGGTGAACAGCGAGTAGGCGGTGTGCCCGTCGTCGTCGGACGGCTTGAACCGCCACGGCCAGAACAGGTACACGCCGACCAGCGCCGCGGCGGCGAGGCCGGAGACGGCGAACCAGAACGTGACCGCGCGCTCGGCGCGCTTCTCGGCGCGGGTGCCCGGCACGGGGAACCGCTCGCGCCGGTACGCCACGTCGACGCCGTCGCGCTCGGTGCCGAGCTTGACCAGCTCGTCGCGCGTCATCGCGTCGAGTTCGGCCTCGGTGTAATTCTTGTTCAGCGCGTGGCTGTCCGCGACCGCGTGGCCGTCGGAGCCCGCCACGGCGTGGCTGCCCGCGCCGCTGTCGGACCCCGCCACCACCTCGTGGGAACCGCGGCCCGTCGACGGCTCGCCGCCGTCGTGGCCCTCATCCGGCCGACCCATGTCGTTTGGCTCCTTCTCAGTCATGCCTGCATCCTTCGGGTCATGCGCCCGGGAACTGCGTGGTTACCTGCCGCGCTCATGACCGGGACCCGATCCAGATCGCGGCGCCGACCACCGTCGTGATACCGATGACCCACATGACCAGGCCCTCGGTCGCGGGGCCGAAGCCGCCGAGGTCCCAGCCGCCGGGGGCCTTCTCCTCTTTCGCGTTCATGACGTAGGCGATGATGTCGCGCTTCTCCTCCGGCGAGAGCTGCCGGTCGGAGAACTTCGGCATGTTCTGCGGGCCCGAGACCATCGCGTCGTAGATCTGCTGCTCGGAGGCGGGCTCGAGCGGCGGCGCGAACTTGCCGGAGGACAGCGCGCCGCCGCGTCCGGTGAAGTTGTGGCAGGAGGCGCAGTTCATCCGGAACAGCTCGGAGCCGCGGGCGATGTCGTCGCCGCGCAGCGACTCCTGCGCGATCTCACCGTTCGCGTCGCGCACGACGCTGGGGCCGCCGCCGTTGGCCGCGATGTAGGCCATCAGCGCGTCGGTCTGGTGCTCGTCGAACTTCGGTGGCTTGCGCTGGGCCTGGGCCTCGTTGCGGGCCATCGGCATGCGGCCGGAGGACACCTGGAAGTAGACGGCGGCCTCGCCGACGCCGATGAGGCTCGGGCCGCGATCCTCGACACCCTGCAGGTTCGCGCCGTGGCAGGTGATGCAGGACGTGTCGTAGAGCTGGTTGCCCTCGCGGATCAGCGCCGAGGAGTCCTCGTTCGCGCTCGCCCGCTGCGGGTCCGGCGTCAGGGCCGCGGCCAGGAAGCCTGCTCCGACGAGGCCCACCAACAGCGCGAGCCCGCCCGCGATGCGACGGCGAACGCGGCGCTGCCTGCGTGTCTTGCTGGCCTCGCCGTTCCCGTTGCTGGCGGGCTCTGGCGCTGACGGGGGAGATGAACTCATCTGTGTCCCTTTGGAGTAGACGGAACCGACGTGTGCAAAAAGACTGGGGTACGCCCGACTCAGCGGACGAAGTAGATCGTGGCGAACAGCCCGATCCACACGATGTCGACGAAGTGCCAGTAGTACGAGACCACGATCGCGGCGGTGGCCTGCGCGGGGGTGAACTTGCTGACCTTGGTGCGGATCAGCAGGAACACGAAGGCGATCAGACCGCCGATGACGTGGAGGCCGTGGAAACCGGTGGTGATGTAGAACACCGAGCCGTAGGCGCTGCTCGAGACCGAGGTGCCTTCGTGCACCAGGTTCATGTACTCGTAGCCCTGACCGGCGACGAACATCGCGCCCATGATCAGCGTGACGACGTACCAGCGACGCAGGCCGAACACGTCGCCCCGCTCCGCGGCGAACACGCCCATCTGGCAGGTGAACGACGACGCGACCAGCACGGTGGTGACCGGCACGGCGAGCTTGAGGTTCAACTCGGTCGGTTCCGGCGGCCAGACACCATGCGCCTGGGCGCGCGCGACGAAGTACATCGCGAAAAGGCCGGCGAAGAACATCAACTCGCTGGACAGCCAGATGATGGTACCGACGCTGACCATGTTGGGCCGATTCAGCGAGTGCACACGCTGGGTAATGGCCGATCCGGGGGTCCCTACTGCGGTCGTCACGGGGGTAAGTATGACTCGTCGTAGTACGACACAAGTACCCGGGTGCGAAACTTGTCTCTCCGTGTCGGAAAACCCACGGACAGACGGCCTCTCGACCAGGGCTCGGCGTGTTGGGATCGGGCCGCCCGTCGCGTGCCGGGTTCGGTCGGCGCCGGGGCGGTGCGCGCTCGGGGCCGGGGGCGTGTGCTCTCGGGTAACCGGCCCACAGCATGACAGGCGTTCGTAAGTAAAAGCTGAGATGGAGGCGGTGTGGCAGCGCGGATATGGGATCGGTTGTTCGGGCGGAAGGGTCCGGCGCCGCTGGATCCCAGCAGGGCCGATCTGGTGGTGGTCGCGTCGAGTTTCGATGACGCCGAGGCGTGTTCGGCGGCGCTGGCGCGGGCGAGCGAGCTGGTGCCGGACGCGGACGCGGTGCTGCGACACCATCTGCGAATACCGCCGGCGCAGGTCGAGGCGGTGTGCGACATCGCGGCGCAGGACGGGTACACGCCCGCGCCGCAGGTCGGCGGTCCAGGAACGGACGCACTGGAAACCGTGATCCTGCAGCGCGTGCAGGTGCTCGACGCGCTGCACTGTTCGCAGGAGCGTTCCCGGATGGCCGGGCTCGCGCAGCGCCACGACGGCACTGCGGATGGATGGGACGCGCTGCAACCCCGTCGCGCGACCGATCAACCCGGGACCCGCTGAACGACGGTGGCTCAGCTCGACGACCTGCGCCAATTTGAACAACCCGGGCCGCGCTGGGCAATCGGGCCGCCTCCGCAATCCGGGGCCGCATCGAACAACCAAGGCCGCACTGCGTAACCCGGGCCGCACTGCACTACCTCGGCCGCGCTCGGCAACCTTGGCCGCGCTGGGCAACCCGTGCCGCTTAACGACGGGCTCAGCCCCGAGGGCTCGCAGTAAGCTGCTCGCGACGAACTGGTGGAAACCAGTGTGACGGGAGAAAGTACTTTCATGAGCGTGCGCAGCTGGCCCCAGGTGCTCGGAACCCTCGCCGACGGTGGCGACCTGGCCGCGGACGACACGGCATGGGCGATGGACGAGATCATGTCGGACAACGCCACCCCCGCGCAGATCGCCGCCTTCGGCGTCGCCATGAAGATCAAGGGTCCGACGCCGGCCGAACTGACCGGCCTCGCCACCGGCATGCTCGACCACGCCCGACTCGTGCAGATCGACGGCGACGCGGTGGACATCGTCGGCACCGGCGGCGACCGGTCCGGCTCGGTGAACATCTCCACCATGTCCTCGATCGTGGTCGCCGCGGCCGGAGTGCCGGTGGTCAAGCACGGCAACCGCGCGGCCTCGTCCAAGAGCGGCGGCGCCGACGTGCTCGAGTCGCTCGGCGTGCGGCTCGTGCTCGGCCCCGAGGCGGTGGCGCGCTGCGTGCGCGAGGTCGGGATCGGGTTCTGCTTCGCGCCGGTGTTCCATCCCGCGCTGCGTTTCGCGGGCGCGGCGCGTAAGGAGATCGGCATTCCCACCGTCTTCAATGTGCTTGGGCCGCTGACGAATCCGGCGCAGCCGCGCGCGGGACTGGTGGGCTGCGCGTTCCCCGATCTGCTGCCGGTGATCGCGGGCGTGTTCGCCGGACGAGGCGGCAGCGCGCTGGTCGTCCGGGGTGACGACGGGCTCGACGAGATCACCACGTCCGCCACCACCACCGCCTACGTGGTCTCCGGCGGACGGATGCGCGAGACCACCATCGACCCGACGCGGCTCGGCATTCCGCGCGTCGGGCTCGAGGCGTTGCGCGGCGGCGACGCCGAGGTCAACGCGAGCGTGGCGCGCGACGTTTTCGCCGGGAAGCACGGCGCGGTGCGGGACGCGGTACTGGTGAACTCGGCGGCCGCCATCGTGGCCTACGACCTGTCCCAGGGGTCCGGCGATTTCGACGCCGACGTGCACGACGCGCTGGCGGGCGGGCTCGAGCGGGCGGCCGAGGCGATCGACGCGGGCAAGGCGGCGGCGCTGCTCGAGCGTTGGACGAAGTTGACGGTCACACTGGGCGATAGCTGAACTTCGCGCCGCGATAGCTGTCGGGAATAGAATGTGGTCAGAGCGTTAGCTAGGTCGGCACTTCCGGTGCGTTAGCTAGATCGGCGCTCCCAGCGTGTCAGGCAGATCGGCGCTCCCGCCGAAAACGGGGCCGATCCGCGACCGCGCCGACCTTGTCACACGACGCCAAGTCGTGGGACGCGGCCCGTGCCCCACGGCTTCGATCCGGCGAAGGAGGACAGCATGCGACACAGCGTTCGTGCAGTACTTGTGAGCCTTTGCGCGGCGGCCGTGTGTGCCGCCGCGCCGGTGGCGACGGCGGCTCCGGGTGAGCTGATCGTCGGCGGCAAGGTCTACACCAATCCGTCCGGGTGCGTCCTGCTCGGCGCCAACGATATTCGCTCGATCCACAACAACACCAAGAGCGTGGTGACGATATATACCGACGCGACCTGCACCGGCATCGCCACCGCAATCCTCCACCCGGGAGACAACGGCACCTATACCGGGAAGTCGGCCCTCGTCAAATAGGCAGGACTGCTCACTCCCCCAGCGAGAATCCGGCTTCCACGTCCGCGCTCGAGTAGGACTTGAACGCGATGTGCGTAATGGTCCGCGCGACACCAGGGACCTTGTCGATGCGGTTGGTGACCACCTCGGCGATCTGCTCGTGGTCGCGGACCCGCACGATCGCGATCAGGTCCACGTCGCCCGCGCACGAGTACACCTCGGCGACGCCGTCGGTGTCCGCGACGGCCTGCGCGGTCTCGGGAATGCGGCCATTGTCGGCGTCAATCATCACGATCGCGGTAATCATGCGCTCAGCCTAAGCGGTCCACGTACGCGTCCTCAGCGGGTTGCGCGTGTGCCGCCGCATCCGCCACCTCCGCCCACCCCAGCCACCGCCCCGCCCCGAACGCCGGCTCCCGATACCCCTCCGTAGTCCGCACGATCCGCACCCCCGCCCGCCCCAGCCACCGCACCACCAGTCCCACCTCTTCCGGCGAGGCTCCCCGCAACGGCGGCACATCGATAGCCACCCGATCCTCCGCGCCCTCCGCGAGGCGTCTACCTGCTGCATGTAGCCCCGGAATCTCCAGTCGCACAGAGGTATTCGATGCGACAGCAGCCTCGGGCAAGTCACGACGACTCTCGGCGACGGAGTTCACGCCCGATGATCGGTTCGCGCCGGACGATGGAATCGCGCCCGAGGATGGGTTCATGCCCGAGGGCAAGACCACGCCTGAAGGTGGGATCGCGCCCGGAAGCGGTGTCGCGCCCACAGACGGAGTCGCGCCCGCAGGCGGGACCACGATTGCAGGCAGCACCGCTCCCGCAGGCGGCACCGCGTCCGAAGGCGGGGCCACTCTCGTAGGCGGCACAACGTCCGCAGGCGGCACAACGTCCGCAGGCGACACCGCGGCCGAAGGCGGGGTCGCTGAGAGAGGGGCGATCCGACCGGCTGTCGGTGCGGCGGGGCTCGGAGGGGCGACTTCGATCTCCTCCCGTGCGGGGGCGACACCACCTTCGGGGATCACGGTTTCGGCGGCGGCGACGATCTGTTCGACGATCGCCATGGGTGGCACTCCGCGCGCGGCGGTTCCGGCGCCGGCGAGCCGTCCGTAGCGGATGACGGCGAACTCCCAGCCGCCTGCGCCGTCGGGGTGGGCGGCGATCAGCTCGGCGATGCGCGCGATGGCGGCGAGGCGCTGGGTGCGGTGCAGGGCGCGGATGACCGCGGCGGTGCGGTCGCGGAGCCGGGCGGCGGCCTCGAAATGCTGGGCGCGGGAATGGGTTTCGATGCGGTCGAGCATGGTGCGCAGCGGGGCGTCCGTGTGACCGGCGAACAGGGCGCGCACGAGCGCGGGGATCGGTGCGTACTCCTCCTTACTTATAGGCGTTCCGCTCACGGCCGCGGGACAGCCGCCGACGACCGCGGGCGGGCACTCGTGCCGACCTCGCGCGGGCAGCCGGGCGCTGCATGTGCGCAGGCCCGTGAACTCGGCGATGATCACCGCCAACTCGGTCGCATCGGCCCGGGAGTTGAAGGGCCCCAGCGAATCCCGGTTCGGCGTGCGCACGATCGAGAATCGGGGGAACGGCTCGTCGGTGAGCGTGATCCACCAGGCGCGCTTGGGGAACTTGGAGCGGCGGTTGTACGGCGGGGCGTGGGCGACGAGCAGCCGCAACTCGCGGACCCCCGCCTCGAGCGCGTGCGCGCACACCACGTGGTCCACTCGCGTGGCGAGCGCGACCATCTCCTTCATCCGCCCGCGCGTCTCCGAGCCGGTGAAGTAGTTGCGCACGCGCCGGCGCAGATTCACCGCGGTGCCGATATAGAGGACCTCGTCGGCCGGTCCGCGGAACAGGTACACGCCGGGGCTCGCGGGCAGATCGGCGGCGAGGAAGCGCTTGGCGCGCTGGCGCGGCGTCACGTCGGGCAGGTAGTCGACCAGCTCGGTCAAACTGTGCACACCTTGGTTGCCCACGCGGGCGATCAGCGCGTGCAGCACGTCGACGGTCGCCCGCGCGTCGTCGAGGGCCCGGTGCGTCGGCTGGGTGCTGGCGCCGAGCAGCCGGGCCAGCGCGCTCAAGCGGACCGACGGAGCCTCGTCCCGGCCGAGCACCCGCCGTGCCAGCTTCACGGTGCACAGCACGGTCGCCACGGGCCACACCATGTCGTGCGCCGCCGCGGCGGCCCGCAGGAACGCCATGTCGAACCGCGCGTTGTGCGCGACGAGCACCGCGCCCGAGGCGAATTCGAGGAACCCCGGCAGCACCGAGGCTATGGTGGGCGCCGCGTAGACCATGGCGGTGGTGATCCCGGTGACCTGAACGATCGCGGGTGGCACCGCCCGCCCAGGGTTGACCAGCGTGGCGAACTCGCCGAGCACCTCGCCGCCGCGCACCTTGACCGCGCCGATCTCGGTGATCGCGTCCGCGCCCGGACTGGTCCCGGTGGTCTCCAGGTCGACGACCACGAAGGTGGTGTCGTAGAGGGGCGTGTCGAGGTCATCGAAGACCAGCTGCTGAGCGACGGCCTTGCGCGGCGCGGGGACGGACACGGGCTGGAGCGTAGGGGGTGGGTCCGACAAGATCGGGGCGCGCGGCGGGGCATGCGAAAGCCCGGGAAATGTCTGAATTACATCGCGGGCATTTTCGTCGCGGTACCCATGAAATGATCTAGAACTCGAAAAAGTGATACAGCTCACATTGTGACGCAAACCGTATCAATCGGCCGGGCGTGTCGGATGAGCCCGGCGGGCCACTCGGGGCTCGCTGTGCCCGATCCCGGCCAGGCGACCGACCGACCGGCTTCCGACCAGCGGGTGACGCCCAGATGAACGCAGCGACCTGGGGAAATGTCCGAAAGGTTCGCCTCGCGGCTCCGGCGGGCCATGGCATCGCTGACCGAGATAGCGACCGGGAAGCTCGTCGGCGAATTCGCTCCGTTATCTTTTCGTGATAGCTGCGACATATCTCACACCGATTACGAGCGTTTCCCACTCCCCACGCGCATTTCTCCAGACGGGGACTTTACAAACCCCCGTGATGTGTTCGTAACCTTTTCGAGACCTCACGGAGTCCGCCGCACCAACCCGGCGCGAACGACACGAAGTCCGCGGCACCAGTCAGGGTGCGGCGTCGTGGGGCAGATTGGGAGTACCGCATCATGACGACCAAATCCGTCAAGCGTTCGGCGCAGCGTGCCGTCGCCGCCGGGGCCGTCGGCGCTGCCACCATCGGAGCGTTCCTGCTTCCGGCCGCCCCCGCATCGGCGCAGCCGGTGACCATCCCCGGCGTGGGAACCTTCGAGGTGCCGAACGAGATCCAGATCCCGCAGGGCATTCCGGGCATCGAGCTGCCCGGCCAGGCGCCGCTGCCGTTCGTCGCCCCGAAGCGCACCGTCGGCGAGGAAGCCCTCGACGCCGCCATGAGCAAGCTCGGCGCACCGTACGTGTACGGCGCCGCGGGCCCGAACGCGTTCGACTGCTCCGGCCTGGTCAAATGGTCCTACGAGCAGGCCGGCCTGGAGCTGCCGCGCACCAGCGACGCCCAGCTGGCGGCGGGCTCCCCCGTCTCGATGGACGACCTGCAGCCGGGCGACCTCGTGTCGTTCTACGGCGGCGGCCACTCCGGCCTGTACGCCGGCGACGGCAACGTCGTGCACGCGGCCACCTCCGGAACGCCCGTGCAGGTGTCCCCGATCTCCTCGATGCCGGTCGCCGGAGCCCGTCGCTTCTGACAAACCGCTGGTCGGGCCGGGTATCGCGGCCCGACCAGCGTACGTCGGCTGTGATCGTTTCGTTCTCTACTGGACACCGACGTAGCCGTTCCGTAACCTAATCGAGACCTTCTGGAATTACCCGAGGCGCGCCGGGCGTAAACCTCGTTTTCCGCAGAAGAGGCTCGTCGGTTCCAGAGAGATCGTTTCACGAGAGAGTGGGGCACGGCAGGCTGTGGCAGCACACCGGAGACATGGCACACGACGTCTGGTGGGAGGCGCACTGGCGGCCGGAGTCCTGGCCACCACCGCGCTCTACGGTGGCAGCCCGGCCGGGGCCGATCCGGTGGCCCTGCCGAATACCGCGTCGGAGGCCGTGCAGCGGATGATCGACCTCTCGCACCAGTCCGAGCAGCTGAACCAGCAGGCCCTCGACGCGCAGTCCGATCTCGACGCCAAGCTCGTCATCCAGCGTGACGCCGACGCCAAGCTGGCCGCGACCACCGACGCGGTGAACCGAGCCCGCGACGAGGTGCGCAAGTATCAGCCGGTCATCGACCGCACCGCGATCGCCGCCTACCAGGGCGCCCGCACGAACCGCCTGTTCGCCGTGCTGGTCAGCGACTCCCCGCAGCAACTGCTGGACCAGATGTCGACGCTGGACGTTCTCGCCGCCCAGACCTCCGCCCAGCTGGACCAGTACAAGACCGCCACCGACTCGGCCGACGCCGCCGAGGCGGTCGCGCGCCGAGCCGACGACGAGGCCCGCGCGGCCGCCGACAAGGCCGACTCGGTTCGGGCCGACCTGGAACGCAAGCGCAGCGACCTCGGCGGCGCTATCGCCCAGGTGGTGCAGGCGTGGGGCGCGCTGTCCACCAAGGACAAGTCCGCGCTGGCCGGCTCGCCCTTCCCGCCCGGCTTCGACCGCGACACCTTGCTGCAGGGCCTGGTTCCCGGCAGCGGCACGAGCGCGCTGGCCGCCGGGCTCACCCGCGTCGGCGACCCGTACGTGTGGGGCGCGACCGGTCCGAACCAGTTCGACTGCTCCGGGCTCGTGCAGTGGGCGTTCAAACAGGTCGGCAAGGACGTGCCGCGGACGAGTTCCGCGCAGGCGACCTACGGCACGCCCGTCGCCAAGGAGGACCTGCAGCCCGGCGATGTCGTGTTCTTCTACTCCGACATCTCCCATGTGGGGATCTACGCGGGCAACGGACTCATGTTGCACGCCTCCACCTTCGGTGTCCCGGTCGCCGTCGCGCCCATGAGTTCGACTCCCTACCACTCCGCTCGGCGATACTGACCGACTATGCATGGGCATGAGTTGTCCAATCCCCTCGGCGTCGCGCTGAGGACGGCGTCGTGAACGGCGTGCGCCGCCTGCGCGCGTGGTGGTCGGCGCGGCGGCGCTTCGAGTTCTGTCTCACCGTCGCAATGGTGATCGCACTGACCGGAGTCTGTGGCGCGCTGGTGCTGCTGCCGAACTCGACCTCGACGAAACCGCATGCGGCGCAGGCGAGTACCGAGGCCGTCGGCCAGGCCGCGGCCGCGGACCCGCGGCTCGCGGAGGTGCGCCGCAGCGTCGAACCGTTCGGCCCGATCCTCACCCGTCAGGTGGCGACCGGCGACGGACAGCGGTCTCTTGTCGTCGGCCATCCCGCGCAACGCGCCGAGATCGACGTGCTGGAGCGCGAACTCGCCGCCGCGACCGCCGCGGTCACCGAGGTGTGGGGCGGCGACTGGGCGCAGGCGACCACGGTCGTCGTCGCCTCCTCCCCCGCCGAGTTCGCCGGGCTCGTGCACTCGACCACTCTCTCCAGCGAGGTCGCCGCCGCCTCCGTCGCCGACCCGTTCGCACCCGGCGCCCGCCCGACCGGCCAGCGCATCGTGTTCAGCCCCGACGCGGGCCGCCGCCTCGACCCCGACGGCCTGCGCACCCTGCTCCGCCACGAACTCACCCACATCGCCACCCGCGCCGCGACCCGGGACGGCGCGCCCCTGTGGATGCTCGAGGGTTTCGCCGACTACACCGCGCACCGCGGCCAGGGCCATCGCTTCGCCGACATCGCCCCGACGCTCCTCACTCAGGTCCGTTCGCACGCCGTACCCGGCGACCTCCCCGCCGACCAGGATTTCGCCGGCCGAGACGCCGCCGCCACCTACGAGCAGGCCTGGTCCGTCTGCGCCTACATCGCCGAGAGGTACGGCCAACCCCGGCTGGTCGAGCTCTATCGACAAATCGCGGCGGCCCAGCAGACCCCGGCCACCGAGGATCAGATCCTGCGCAGCGTGCTCGGCACCGGCCGCGATGATTTCGTCGCGGAGTGGCGCGCGTGGCTGTCCGCGCAGGCGACCTGAGGCCGCGCCCGACGCCGCGCGCGGGCGCGGGAAATCACACCCAGTAGGTTGTCACCATGGCCCGAACTCTGCTGGTGACCAACGATTTCCCGCCGCGGCCGGGCGGTATCCAGTCCTATCTGCATGCCCTGGCCGGTCAGCTGCCGCCGGACGATCTGGTCGTCTACGCCCCGCGCTGGCGCGGCGACAGCCACCTGAAGTTCGATGCCCCGCAGAAGTTCCAGGTGGTCCGCCACCCCACCACGCTGATGCTGCCGACCCCGCTCGTCATGCGCAGGGCCGCGCGGCTGCTGCGCAGCGAGAAGTGCGACACGGTGTGGTTCGGCGCCGCCGCGCCGCTCGCGCTGATGTCGCCGGTGCTGCGCCGCGCGGGCGCCGAACGCGTCCTGGCCAGCACGCACGGGCACGAGGTCGGCTGGTCCATGCTGCCCGGCGCCAGGCAGGCGCTGCGCCAGATCGGTGAGCACACCGACGTGGTCACCTATGTCAGCAAGTACACGCGCGGGCGTTTCGCGTCGGCGTTCGGGCGCAACGCCGCGCTCGAATACCTGCCACCGGGCGTGGACACCGACGCGTTCCGGCCGGACCCGGCGGCGCGCGCGGAACTGCGCGACCGCTACGGACTCGGCGACCGGCCGACGATCCTGTGCCTCTCCCGCCTCGTCCCGCGCAAGGGTCAGGACGCGCTGATCGTCGCCATGCGCGAGATCCGCGACCGAGTTCCCGGCGCCGTCTTGGTGATCGCGGGCGGTGGGCCCTACGAGGAGAAGCTGCGCAGGCTCGCCGTCGCCGCGAACGTCACCGACGACGTCGTCTTCACCGGTCGCGTCCCCGCGGGCGAGCTCGCCGCCCACCACACCCTCGCCGACGTCTTCGCCATGCCGTGCCGCACCCGCGGCGCCGGCTTGGACGTGGAGGGGCTCGGCATCGTCTACCTCGAGGCGTCCGCGTCCGGCGTGCCCGTCGTCGCGGGCCGTTCCGGCGGCGCCCCCGAAACGGTCATCGAGGGCGAAACCGGGCGCGTGGTGGACGGTCGATCCATCCAGCAGATCACCGACGCCCTGGTCGGCCTCCTCGCCGACCCCGACGCCGCCGCCCGCATGGGCGCCGCGGGCCGCGCCTTCGTCGAGGACCGCTGGCGCTGGGACACCCACGGCGTGCGACTGCGGCAACTGCTGCGGTGATCACAGCTGAGGATTCGTCGGGGGTATCGGATACGCTCCACACGTGAACGAGCGTCAGCGAGTGAACCAGAGACACAGTAAGGCCGAGTCGTGAGCACTATTCAGGTCGCCGACCAGACCTTCGTCGCCGCGCCCGGCATCGCCGTCGCGGATGTCCTGTCCGCGCCGAACAATTGGCGCCGCTGGTGGCCCGACCTCACCCTCGTCGTCCGGGAAGACCGGGGCGACAAGGGAATCCGCTGGACCGTGTCCGGCGCGCTGGAGGGCACCATGGAGGTCTGGCTACAGCCCGCCCTCGACGGGGTGATCGTGCACTACTTCCTGCACGCCGAGCCGCAGCCCGCGCTGGCGCCCCATCGCACGGCCGCCGCGAACCGCGAGCGCCGGGTTGCGGGCCGCAACATGTCCTTCGAGTTGAAAGCCCGGCTGGAGGCCGGTCGCCCGGCCGGGGTCGCACCCGCCCACTCCTCCTGACGCTCGCATCCCCCAGACCGACTCCGAAAGGAACCGCTGTCCGCCATGGCCGACAGGACCCAGAGGTCGATCATCATCGAGGCCCCGTCGCAGCAGGTGATGTCCGTCATCGCCGACCTGGAGTCCTACCCGGAGTGGGTCTCGGCGGCGAAATCCGTCGAGGTACAGGAGAAGGGGCCGGACGGCCGGGCGCGCACCGCGCGGTTCGTGCTGGACGCGGGCGTGGTCAAGGACAGCTACGTCCTGTCCTACACCTGGCGCCCCGACGACAAGGCGGTCAGCTGGACGCTGGTCAGCGGCGAGTTGCAGAAGGCGCAGAACGGCACCTATGAACTCATCGATCAGCCCGATGGCAACACCGAGGTCGTCTACACGCTGACCGTCGACTTGAACATCCCGATGATCGGCATGTTCAAGCGCAAGGCCGAGAAGGTGATCACCGATACCGCGCTGAAAGAACTGAAGAAACGGGTCGAAGGCTGACGAAGCACACGACCCGGGTCGACCTGTTCATCGGCAAAGGCGGGGTAGGCAAGACGACGCTGGCGTGTGCCACCGCCATGTCCTATGCCAGGGCCGGCCGGCGCGTGCTGGTGGCCTCGCTCGATCAGGCGCACTCGCTCGGTGACGCGCTCGGCTTCCGTTTTCCGCACGATCCCGGCACCGTGACCGGGATCGCGACTGTGCAGCCGGGCCTTGACGTGATCGAGGTGGACTCGCTCGCGCTGCTCGAGGATCGGTTTCGCGACGTGGTCCGCGTGCTGTCGCCGTCTTCCGGGCACGAGCACGGCATCGACCTCGCCGCGCTGGACCCGGCCGAGCTCACCGGCCTGCCCGGCGTGCAGGAACTGCTCATGCTTGTCGAGATCACCCAGTTCGCGAACGAGGACGACTGGGACGTGATCGTCGTCGACTGCCCGCCCTCGGCCGACATGCTGCGCATCGTCACCGCGCCCGACACGCTGCTCGGCTACCTCGATCGGATCTGGCCGCCGCACGCCAGAGCGATGAGCACCATCGGCACCGACCTGCGGCAGGCGGTCCTCGCCGCTACCGCAGAGCGAATCGTGAAGGCGGTCACCGAGGTTCGCGACCTGCTGGCCGACCATCGGCGCACCGGTGCGCGGTTGATCACCGTCGCCGAGCGGGTCACCCTCGCCGAGTCCGAGCGGGTCCGCTCCGCCGCCGCGCTGCTCGGTCTGCGGCTGGACGCGGTGGTGGTCAACAAGGTCCTGCCGCCGACCTCCCCCGACGGCGCCGAACACCCCGCCGTGCACTGGTATCTGAACCGCCGCGGCGAACAGTTGGCCGTCATCGCCGAGTTAGAACGCGCGATGCCGGGTATCCCGCTGCTGATCGCGCAGCACACCGGACCCGAGCCGATCGGGCTCACCTCGCTCGCCGCCCTGTCGTACGCGGTGGACACGATCATCGGCGACGCAGGACATATGCTGAGCGACAGTCCGACGGAGGTTGACGCGAGCTCCGGCGAACCGGTGGTTCGATGTGAATCGGGCACCGGCCTGCGCGCGATCTACACGCTGCGGATGCCCCTGCCCGTTGTCGACGCGTCGACGCTGCGACTTGGCCGAGTGGAGGACGATTTGATCGTGGGAGCGGACGGTGTCCGGCGGCGAGTCCGTCTCGCACCGGTATTGCGGCGGTGCACGGTCGACGGCGCGGAGCTCGACACAGGACATCTCGTGGTGCGTTTCCGGCCCGATCCCGAGTTGTGGCCCGAAAGCAGCGGCGATGAGCGGTGACCGGACGTCCGGGTTCTTCCGGCGGGGTGCGGATGGGGAACGCGTCGGCGGGTTTTTCGGGCGGGGGAAGGGCCGGGATGAATCCGAGGTTGCAGACGGCGGGCCGGGAGGCGAAGGCCGGGACTGGAGCTGGGATGCGGAGGGTGACCAGGCCGTAGGTGCTGCTGGGCAAGGCAGCGACTTCGGTGCCGCGAGCCGCGGCGGCATGGGCACTGGCGCTGCGGAACGCGGCGGCGCGAGCC
>NZ_BAGH01000130.1 GCF_000308715.1 Nocardia tenerifensis NBRC 101015 | reverse complement strand
GCTGCTGCTCACCCGGCCGGTGCTCAGCGACCCCGGCCTCTACGTCAGCCGCCCGGACGGACAGCACGAACCGTTCTCCCTGCTGGCCCCCTGCCCCAATCTCGAGGCCGCGCCCCTCGACTGGTCACGGATCGGCCCGGCCTACCTGCGCGAATTGCTCGAGGTGCTGGAGAGTCGCGGTTACCGGGGTATTGCCGCGCATTTCACCGTCGACCATCTCGACACGCCGCAGACGTGGCTCGATCAAGGCTTGCTCGCGGGCACTCCGTTCTCCGCGGCGCACGTGTTCCGGCAGACCGGGCCATTCCGCCCACGCAATTTTCCACGGTCCAGCGACAACGTAGTTATCGCTGGTTGCGGCACCACGCCGGGTGTGGGAGTGCCCACCGCGCTGCTGTCCGGAAAACTGGCGGCAACCCGCATTGTCGGCAACCGCGCGCGGCTCGAGATGAAACCGCGCGTACCAGCGGGCTAGTGTTCCGGGCGACGCCGTAAACTAGGCGCGACCTATTCGCTCGCGGTTGCGACCGCTGACCATTCGGGGGGACCGACACCAGATGGCTTCCCCCGAAACGCGCGCCGCAGAGGCCACCCCGACCGAAATCCCCGGCCACGCACCGAACACCGCGGCGACACGCGAATCGGCCACCGCCGAGCCACCGGGTGTGCGGTCGTGGATGCGCACCGCCGCCCTGTTCCTGCGCAGCCCGGAGGGGCACGCGGCGATGCTCGGCTGCTACGGCGCGATCATGATCACCTTCGGCGGGTTCGGCGCGGGCAGCACCCGCAAGCGCGACCCGCTGCTCGAGGCGATGCATCTGTCCTGGCTACGGTTCGGCCACGGCTACGCGCTGTCGACCATCGTCATCTGGATCGGCGTGCTGCTCATGATCACCGCGTGGGTCCGCCTCGGCCGCACCACGATCGGGCGCGGCGACCGGACCGACGCCGGCGTCACCCTCAACGAACTGCGCGCGATCGTCGGCATCTGGATCACGCCGCTGCTGTTCGCCGTGCCCATGTTCAGCCAGGACGTGTACTCGTACCTGGCGCAGGGCGCGCTGCTGCGCGACGGCTTCGATCCGTACGTCGACGGACCGGTCAAGAACCCCGGCGTGCTGCTCGACAACGTCAGCCCGGTGTGGAAGACCACCACCGCGCCGTACGGCCCGATCTTCCTGCTGCTTGGCCGCGGCATCACCACCATCACCGGGGACAATGTCGTCGCGGGCACCATCGCGATGCGGCTGGTCATGCTGCCCGGCCTCGCGCTGATGATGTGGGCGGTGCCCTATTTGACCAAGCATCTCGGCGGCAAGCCGACCGTCGCGCTGTGGCTGGCCGTGCTCAACCCGCTGGTGCTGATCCACCTCTTCGGCGGCGTGCACAACGAGATGCTGATGGTCGGCCTGATGTGCGCGGGCATCGCGCTGGTGCTGGAGCGCCACCACGTGGCCGGCATCGTGGTGGTCGCCATCGGCGTGGCCATCAAGGCGACGGCGGGCATCGCGCTGCCGTTCCTGGTGTGGATCTGGATGCTGCACGAACGGGAGAAGCGCGCCGCGCAGCGAGCCGGGCGCGACCCGGCGAACCTGCCGGAGAGCGAGCGCCCGCACGACGCCGCCGAGCCGACCGAGGACATGCCGCACCCCGCGCTGATGTTCGCCAAGATCGCCGGGCTCGGGCTGAGCGTGTTCGCGCTGGTGTTCGTGGCCGCCTCGGCCATCGCGGGCGTGGGCATCGGGTGGCTGACCGCGCTGTCCGGGTCGAAGAAGATCATCAACTGGCTCTCGCTGCCGACCATCATGATGCACGCGGTCGGCTGGTTCACCTCGTTCGATCCGGGCAAGGTGCTGTCGGTGACCAGGGCGATGTGCGCGGTGGCGCTGGTCGCCGTGCTGGTGTGGGCCTGGTGGCGGTTCCGGCACAGCGAGCGCGAGGCGGTGTTCGGCATCCTGATCGCGTTCGTCGGGATCGTCATCCTCTCCCCCGCCGCGCTGCCCTGGTACTACTCGTGGCCGCTGGCGCTGGCCGCCGGATTCGCGCTGTCCACCACGACATTGATGGTGCTGGTCGGGCTGTGTACCTGGCTCATGCTGGTGTTCCAGCCGGACGGCTCGATCGGGTTGTACAGCTTCGTGCACGTCGCGCTCGCGACGTTCGCCGCCGTGGTGGCCGCGATGTCGCTGCGCAAGGTGGATCCGCTGCGGTTGCGGGCCACGCCGCCGAGCATCGAACCGGCCGCGCCCGCTCGGCCATGATCGACGGCGCGCTACCCGCGCCGGAGCTCGCCGCCGCCTATCGCGCGTGCCGGCGGATCGCGGCGGCCCACGGGCGCACGTACTTTCTCGCGACCCGGTTGCTCTCGGCCGAGCGGCGGCCTGCGGTGCATGCGCTCTACGCGTTCGCCCGGGTGGTGGACGACATCGTCGACCACGCGGAAAACGCTGTGGCCCAGCGTTATCCGGGTCACGCCGGGCTCGAACCGGGCGGGCAGCTGGATCTGATCGAGAAACAGTTGCGTCTCGCGCTGGAGGCGCGAGCAGTAATCGAAGAGCCGTACGGCCCCATCCTCACCGCGGCCGCCGACACCATCCGCCGCTACGACATTGCGCCACAGCACTTCTGGACGTTCCTGGACTCCATGCGCATGGATGTGCCCGGCACCCCGCACTTCCGCGACCGCTACGCCACTATGGCCGAGCTGAACGAGTACATGAGCGGCTCGGCCGCCGCCATCGGCCTGCAGGTGCTGCCGATCCTCGGCACCGTCGTGCCGGTCGCCGAGGCCGAGCCGGCCGCCGCCGCGCTCGGAGAAGCCTTCCAGCTCACTAACTTTCTGCGCGACGTGGCCGAGGATCTCGACCGCGGCCGCGTCTATCTGCCCGCCGACGAGCTGGCCGCGTTCGGGGTCGACCACGATCTGCTGGCGCACTGCCGCCGCACCCGTCGCACCGACCCGCGTGTTCGGCGCGCCCTCGCGTACGTCATCGCGGTCAACCGCGACATCTACCGCCACGCCGTTCCCGGCATCGATCTCCTCGAACCCCGTGTCCGCCCGGCGATCCGCACGGCCGCCCTGCTCTACGGCGGCATTCTCGATCGAATCGAGGACTCCGGCTACGCGATCTTCGACCATCGTGCGGTGGTGCCCGGCCATCAGCGGGTGCGTGTCGCGGCGACACAGTTCGCCACGGCGGCGCTTCGTCGGCGCGGCTGACGACTGGAGATCGTGACGGTGATCAGCGCGCAGTGGCCGGTCGCGGAGCGCATCGCGGCGCGGGCTACACAACGCGCCACATTGTGACCCATCCATGGTCTGACTCGGCGACGAATAAGAATCGATGACTACTCAACCCCGTGTAGGGCGTGTCGTTGCCGCCCCGATCCTCGCATTGGCCGCCGCGGGCGCCGTCGCCGCCCTCGTCGCCGCCCCTGGGCCCGCCTATGCCGTTCCCTATACGGTTCCGAGGCACGCCGAGGCCATGGCCGCCGCCGAGGCGCCGCTGACCGGCGAAGGGCTGAGCATCGACCTCAACGCGGCCCTCGATCTGGAGAGCCAGGGAGTCACGGTCAGCGCGGCCGACGGCGCGAAAATGGCGGACGGCGGCATCACACTGCCGGTCGGCAAGGGAAGCAAGCTCACGTACGCGAAGAAGGTCACCGGCGGCAAGGTTCTGCTCTCGGGCGACATCGAGGTTGCCAAGGGCGAGAAGAAGACCAAGATCTCGAACGTGGCGGTCGACATCAAAACCGGTGCGGTCACGGCCGAAGTCGGCGGCAAGGCCGGTGTCAAGATCGGAGCGATAGCCGAACCCGGCAACGCGGAGCTGGTCATGAACGAGGGAACGACCAAGGCCACGCTGAAACTCGCCAACTCCGGGATCACGCTGGAAAGCGCCCTTCTCTCCGGACTCGATGCGGCTCTCGGCACTGCGCTCGCCGACCAGGTCGAGCCGGGTACGACTATCGACGCCGCCCTGGACGTGGACGTCGACCTCGCCAGTGGGTCCGAGGTCAACCGCGATCTCGGCCTCGCGCTCGGGTTGGACGCGGACATCCTCGAGAGTCCCGACTCATTGACGAAAGCCGACGTCGACGTCGGTATTCAGCTGCTGTAGCGACGACTTATCGGCCTGGGTCGCGCGAGCCGGCTGATACTCGCGCGCCCCGGGCCATGCCAGGTTTCACACAGTCCAGCTGTCGCAGCGCACGACGTCGAAGCCGCGGCTGGGAAAGACGGCGTCCATGAAGAAATCGTGCATCGCCTGATCGCTGTCGGCGCAGCCGTCACGCAGGACCGTCACGCGGTAGTCGCGGTCGGCGGCGTCGTAACAGGTGGCGGCGACCATGGCGCTGGTGGCGACGCCGGCGACGGCCAGGGAGGTGACGCCGTGCGCGCGGAGAACGTGATCGAGGTCCGTGCCCGCGAACGCGCTGGCGCGGCGTTTCAGCACGACGACGTCCTCATCGGCGACCGGAAGGTCGATCTCGGTCCCGGCCGAGCCCTCGTGGAAGGAGTCCCCCGCCTCGTGAAACGACCGGAACATTTCATTCCCCGGCGGTAGGTCGGCCCCGTTGGCCCGCAAAGCGAAGTGCACGAACACCACCAGCGCACCGGCAGCGCGGGCCCGGGGAAGCAATTCGGTGAGCGGCGGCACCACCTGTCTGGTGAAGGGGTAGCCACCCGTGATCCCCCGCTGAATGTCTCCGATGACCAATGCAGTACTCACGCCAACATCATTCCCCGCCAAGCCAATACGTTCGACACCTGCTCACTCGCGCTGCGCGAGTCTCAGGCGCGCCGTTCGTGGCCGTCTCACTGCCGAGCGGACGAAGCGTATGCGCCGCAGGCGCCCGGCTCGTTCGCACCGCAGCGAGACACGGCTGATCCCGCCGCGATCGCGCAGCTGATAACTCGCCACCCGTCGCACGGCCGAGTTTCAGAACGGGTCGGCGGCGGCGCGGCGAAGGACCTCGCGGGCAAGCGGCCCGTGCAGGGCGTCGACAGGTCTGCCGGGAAGGCTCTCGTCCTCGGTGAAGATCCACTCCAGGATCTCTTCGTCGGTGTACTTGGCGTCCTTCATCACGGTGATCAGGCCGGGCAGGAAGCGGACGACGCCCTCGTCGTCGAAGAACCGTTCGGGAACGCCGATCACGCCGTCGCGGCGGACGGCGAGCAGCTGGTGGTCACGCAGCATCTGATGGACGCGGGTCACCACGAGCCCGAGTCTGTCCGCCACCTCGGGCAGCGGCAGCAGCGCCACGGACTCCGGAAGGACATCATCACTGCAGGGAAATGCACTCACGCGGATAACGGTAGACGGTCACCGGCCGCAAGTCGTGAGACACCCGGGTGCGTTTGGTCGATACCATCGTGAGGGCCGCACGGGGCGGTCGATCACTTGTGGGGATCAACCGCGAGGGGTGAGAACTTTGTGAAAGCCGGAGGACATCAATTGATCGGCCAAATGCTGGAAGGGCGCTATCGCATCGATGCGCCGATCGCCCGCGGCGGCATGTCGATGGTCTTCCGGGGCGTCGACACCCGCCTCGACCGTCCGGTGGCCATCAAGGTGATGGACCCGAAATTCGCCGGTGACCCGCAGTTTCTCACCCGGTTCGAGTTCGAGGCCCGTGCCGTCGCCAAGCTCAAGCACTCGTCGCTGGTGGCGGTGTACGACCAGGGTGTCGACGGCGAGTATCCGTTCCTCATCATGGAACTGGTCGAGGGCGGCACGCTGCGCGAACTGCTGCGCGAGCGCGGCCCGATGCCGCCGCACGCGGTGCGTGCGGTGGCCGAGCCGGTGCTCGCGGCGATCGGCGTCGCGCACTCGGCGGGTCTCGTGCATCGCGACGTCAAGCCGGAGAACGTCTTGATCTCCGACGGCGGCGAGGTCAAGATCGCCGATTTCGGTCTGGTCCGCGCGGTCGCGGCGGCCAACACCACCTCGGCCAGCGTGATTCTCGGCACCGCCGCGTACCTGTCTCCCGAACAGGTGACCAGCGGCACGGCCGACGCGCGCAGCGATGTGTACTCCTTCGGCATCCTGATCTTCGAGTTGCTGACCGGCCGCGTGCCGTTCACCGGCGACACCTCGCTCTCGGTGGCGTATCAGCGGATCGAGA
>NZ_BAGH01000131.1 GCF_000308715.1 Nocardia tenerifensis NBRC 101015 | reverse complement strand
GACCTGCTCGGATCCAGCGCAGTCGGGCACCAACCAAACGCTGTATGTCACCCGGCAGATCGTCGATTCGCTCACCGATCAGGATCCGAAGACCGGCGAGTTGAAGCCGTGGCTCGCGCAGAGCTGGGAGGTGACCCCCGACGCGAAGGTGTTCACCTTTCATCTCACCGACGGGGTGACCTTCAGCGACGGCACCGCGCTCACCGCGGACTCGGTGCGCAACACCTTCGACTCGATCCTCGAGCTCGGCTCCGCCAAAGCACCACTGGCGTCGAGCTATCTCACCAACTACGCGGGCACGACGGCCGTGGACCGGCTGACCGCGCGGGTCGAGTTCAGCAAGCCCAATGCGCAGTTCTTGCAGGCATCCTCGACCACCCAGCTCGGAATTCTGGCCGATGCCACCACCGCTAAGCCCGCCGAGCAGCGCTGCCTCGGCGACAACATCGCCAGCGGCCCGTTCACCTATGCCGCCTACCGCCAGGACGCCTCGGCGACCCTCGCCAAGCGCGCCGGATACCACTGGGGCTCCGCGGTGTTCGCGCATCGCGGCGAGGCGTACCTCGACAAGATCGAGTTCACGGTGGTGCCCGAATCCGGCGTGCGCACCGGCAGTCTCGCCTCGGGTCAGCTCGACGCGATCAGCGACGCGCTGCCCCAGGACGCCCCGCAGATCGAGGCCGCGGGCGGGCGGGTGCTGAGCACCGCCAATCCCGGTGTGCCGTTCGGCTTCCAGACCAATGTGACCAGGGGTCCGCTGCGCGATCCGGCGGTGCGCCAGGCGCTGTTGCCCGCGATCGACCGTAAACAGCTGGTGGACACCGTGCTCGGGCCGCAGTTCAAGCCCGCGACCAGCCCGCTCGCCAGCAGTACGCCCGGCTACCAGGATCTCTCGGCGCGGCTGGCCTACGACCCCGCGAAGGCGCGCGGCATCCTCGACCAGGCGGGCTGGGTACCCGGCGGCGACGGCATCCGCGCGAAAGACGGTGTCCGGCTGTCTTTCTCGGTCTTGTTCAGTCAGGTGTTCGCCGGCAACCAGGCGATCATCGAGCTCGTCCAGCAGCAGCTGCGCCAGATCGGCGTCGAGCTGAAGCTGGACCTGGTCTCGGCCGCGGAGTCGACGGCCCGGCAGAACGCGAAGGACTTCGACGCCAGCTACGGCAACACCACCCGCGCCGACGGCGACATCCTGCGCACCTCGTTCGGCCTCGACGGCCGCAATCTCAATGCGCGCGGGCCGATTCCGGCGCTCGACGACGCGCTGAACGGTCAGCTGAGCACGGTCGACCCCGCGGTGCGCAACGGGCTCATCCAAACCGCGCAGCAGCAGGTGCTCGACGCCGGGCTGCTGGTGCCGACGGTGGAGCTGTCCCAGGCGATCGGCGCGGGCGGCACCGCCCAGGATCTGAAGTTCGAGGCCTCGGCGCGACTACAGTTCTTCGACACCTGGCTGAGCGGGCGGTAACCATGGCGCGCTATCTGGCTCTGCGGGTCCTGCAGGCGATCTGGGTGCTGTGGGCGGCGTTCACCATCTCCTTCGTCGTGCTCTACCTGCTGCCCGCCGACCCGATCTCCATCGCGGCCGACGGCGGCGGGACGGGCACGCCGGTGGACAAGGCCGCCATCGCCGAGCTGCAGGCCCGCTACGGGCTGGATCGTCCGCTCTGGGAGCAGTATTGGACCGCGCTCGGGCACGCGGTGCGCGGCGACCTCGGGCACTCGATCGCCACGGGGCAGCCGGTGACCGGCGCCATCGGCGACGCGCTGCCCGCGACGCTCGAATTGACCGGGCTCGCCCTGCTTTTCGCCGCACTCGGCGGCGTGGCGCTGGCCTTCGCGTCGACCTATTCCCGGCGGCCGTGGCTGCGCTCCGCGCTCGCCGCGCTGCCCTCGCTGGGGGTCTCGGTGCCCACCTTCTGGACCGGACTCCTACTGCTGCAACTGTTCTCGTTCCGGTTGCGGCTGGCCCCCGCGTTCGGCGGCCACGGATTCGCCGGGACCGTCTTGCCCGCGTTGACCCTGGCGCTGCCCATCGGCGCGGTGATCGCGCAGGTGCTGACCGCCGGGCTGGCCTCGACGTGGCGGCAGCCGTACGTCGATGTCGCGCTGGCGAAGGGCGGCTCCCGCTGGTGGGTGCAGCGCAAGCACGTTCTGCGCCCGGCCAGCGTGCCGACCTTCACCATCGCGGGCGTGCTGATCGGCAACATGCTGGCCGGTTCCGTCGTGGTGGAGACCGTGTTCGCCCGCCAGGGCGTCGGGCGGCTCACGCAGACCGCCGTACTGGCCCAGGACATTCCGGTGGTGCAGGGCATCGTCCTGCTCACCTCGGTCGTCTTCGTCACCGTGAATCTCGCGGTCGACCTGCTGTATCCGCTGCTCGACCCGCGCATCGCCACGCGCTCGCGCCGGGCGGCGAAGGACGAGGCGGCCGACGATCGGTTCGGAGCCGCGGAAGGGGCGGCGATTCATGGTTGACGTCATCGAGGAGGGGCGGCGCGGCACGCTGACCCGGCTGCGCGTTCCGGCTCTGCGCTGGAAGTGGTTGCGCGACAACGCGGTACTGCTGCTGTCCGGCGTCGTCGCGGCGCTGGCCGTCGGGTGGGCCCTGTTCCCCTCGGTCTTCGCCGGTGGTGACCCGCTGAGCGGCGTACCGGCGCAGAAGTTCCGCGGGCCCAGCGCCCAACACTGGTTCGGCACCGACAATCTCGGGCGCGACCTGTACACGCGCATGGTGCACGGCGCGGGACTCTCGCTCACCGCGACGCTCGCCGCGGTGGGGATCGCGCTCGTCGCCGGCTCGCTGCTGGGTCTGCTGTCCGGCGCGGCGGGCGGGTTCGTCGACACCGTCGTCATGCGCTGCGTCGACGTGCTGCTCTCGATTCCCGCGCTGCTGCTCTCGCTGGCCCTCGTCACCGCGCTCGGCTTCGGCACCCGCAATGTGGCCATCGCCGTGGGCGTTTCGCTGGTGGCCAACTTCGCCAGGGTGATGCGCTCGGAGGTGCTGCGGGTGCGCAACGCGGCGTACGTGGAGGCGGCGCGGGCCTCAGGGGTGCGGTGGTACACGGTGCTGCTGCGGCACGTGCTGCCCAACTCGTACCAGCCGGTGCTCGCGCTGGCCGCCGTCGAGTTCGGCATGGCGGTGCTCTCCGTGTCGGCGCTGAGCTTCCTCGGTTACGGCGCGAAACCGCCTACGCCCGAGTGGGGTTCGCTGATCTCCGAGGGCCGCAACTACCTCGCCACCGCGTGGTGGTTGACCACCCTGCCCGGCCTGGTCATCGTCGCGGTCGTGCTGGCCGCCCAGCGTCTCGGGCGCGCCGTCGGAAGGAACGACCAGCCATGACCATTGTTTCCTCGCCGCGTGCGAGCGCCGAAAGAACCGCGTCGGAGGCGGTTTCGCTGCTGCGGATCGACGACCTGCGGGTCCGCTACCGGTCGGACTCCGGCGACGTCACCGCGCTGACCGGGGTCTCGCTCGAGGTGGCGCGTGGTGAAGTGGTCGCGCTCGTCGGCGAATCCGGCTCCGGCAAGTCCACACTCGCCCAGGCCGTGATCGGCCTGCTCGGGAGCAATGCCGAGATCACCGGCGGGACCATCGACTTCGACGGCGAGGTCATCGACCCTCGATCGGAGCGGGCGTTGCGGCGGCTGCGCGGCGCGCGGATCGGGTTCGTGCCGCAGGATCCCGGCCTGTCGCTGAATCCGGTTCGGCGTGTGGGCGACCAGGTGGCCGAGACGCTGATCGTGCACCGGCTGGCGGACCGGCGATCGGCGCGCGAGCGCGCCCTCGAACTGCTGGACGACGCGGGGCTCGATCGACCGGAACTGCGGGCGGCGCAGTATCCCCACGAACTCTCGGGCGGCCAGCGCCAGCGCGTCCTCATCGCCTCCGCGCTGGCCGCGCGGCCGGAGCTGGTGATCGCGGACGAGCCGACCAGCGCGCTGGACGCCACGGTGGCCAGGCGGGTGCTCGATCGGCTCGCGGCCCAGATCGCGGCCGAGGGCACCGCGGTGCTGCTGATCACCCACGATCTCGCGGTGGCCGCCGAGCGCGCCGACCGGATCGTGGTGCTGAACGGCGGCGAGATCGTCGAGTCCGGGCCGACCGCGGCGGTGCTCGCCGCGCCGCGGCATCCGTACACCAGACGACTGCTCGCCGCATCCCCGAGCCTGGCCCCGGCGGGAGACTACCGGACGCCGAGACCACGCGAAGGCGCGCCACTGCTCGCGTTGCGCGAGGTGCGTAAGCGGTTCCGCGCGCAGGCCGGCGGGTCGGTCACCGCCGTCGACGGCGTCGGTTTCGAACTGCACCGCGGCGAAACCCTCTCGCTCGTCGGCGAATCCGGCTCGGGCAAGTCGACCACGGCACGTATCGCGCTGCGGCTCACCGACCCCGACGGCGGCCGGGTCACCTTCGACGGGCACGAGCTGACCGAGGTGCGCGGCGCCCGGCTGCGCGCGCTGCGCCGGCGCTTCCAGGTGGTGTACCAGAACCCTTACGCCTCACTGGATCCCCGCTGGCGGGTCGGCACGATCATCGAGGAACCGTTGCGCGCGTACAGGGTCGGCGACCGCGCGGCCAGGCGGGCCAGGGTCGCCGAATTGCTCGGGCAGGTCGCGCTGCCGGAGCGCTTCGCCGAGCGCAGGCCCGCGGAACTGTCCGGCGGGCAACGCCAGCGCGTCGCCATCGCCCGCGCGCTGGCCCTGCACCCGGACCTGCTGGTGCTGGACGAGCCGGTCTCCGCGCTCGACGCCTCGGTCCAGGCGCAGATCCTGGAGCTGCTCGACCGGTTACAGGCCGAGCTGGCGCTGAGCTACCTGTTCATCTCCCACGACCTCGCGGTGGTCCGCCGGATCAGCGATCACGTCGCCGTCATGCGACACGGCCGGATCGTCGAAACCGGGCCCACCGCCGCCATTTTCGGCGATCCGCGGCACGAGTACACCCGCGAGCTGCTCTCGGCCATCCCCACCCCCGCCGGCGCGAAAGGACCATCCTGATGTCGGAGTCGACCTATCGGCACAGCCGGATACTCGTCCGCCCCGATCGGCCCGCCCACTGCCGCAGCAGACCGGAGCGCCCTGGCTCGCTGCCGTCGCGGGCGAAACGGTGGTGGCGCACAAGGCTGCCCGCGCACACCGCCGCCACGGACCTGTGGCAGCACGCGTTCTTCTTCGCGCCCGACACCGCGGGCATGCACCCCGCGGCGCGGCAGTGCCTCGATTGGAAGGAAATCCACTGATGGCCGACTCCGACTTCTTCCTGGCGGTCGAGCTCGCCGGGACCGGGATCCACCCGGCGTCGTGGCGACGGGAGGATTCCCGGGCCGAGGATCTGTTCACCGGCGGCTACTGGGTCGACGCGATCACCGCGGCCGAAAAGGCCGGTGTGGACGCGGTATTCGTGCCCGACTCGTTCGGGTTGCAGCCCGGCGGGCCCGGTGTCGCGCGCGGCAGGCTCGACGCGGTGGCGATCGCCGCGCGGGTGACCGCGGCCACCCGCCGCATCGGCCTGCTACCGCAGGGCGCGGTGACGCACACCGAGCCGTTCCACCTCGCCAAGGCCGTCCAGAGCCTCGATTTCGCGACCCTCGGGCGGGCGGGCTGGGAGGTCACGGTGTCCGAGGGCGTGGAGCAGGCGCGGGCGTTCGGCCGCAAGGGCGAGCAGGACGCGCGCTCGCTGTGGCACGAGGCCGACGAGGCGATCGAGGTGGTCACCCGGCTGTGGGACAGCTGGGAGGACGACGCGGAGATCCGCGACGTGCCCACCGGCCGCTTCATCGACCGGGACAAGCTGCACTACATCGACTTCGCCGGGGACAACTTCTCGGTCAAGGGTCCCTCGATCACGCCGCGTTCCCCGCAGGGACAGTCGATCGTCGCGGTGCGCGCGTCGGACGAGGCGAGCACCGAGGTCGCGGTGCGCCGCGGTGACCTGATCCGTTTCGCCGCAGGCGATCTGGACGCGGCACGGGACCGGCGTACCGCCTTGCGGACGGCGGTATGCGCGGCAGGCCGCGAGCCGGACGCCGTGCGGGTGCTGCTGGAGGTCGAAGTGCACCTGGCCGATTCGCCGGTGGCGGCGCGCGACGAGGTCGCTCAGCTCGACCGGTGGGCCGCGCTCACCGACACCCGAGACAGCCTGCGCCACATCGGAACACCGGACACCCTGCGCGAATTGCTCGAAGCCGTCGAGGCTTCCGGCGCGGCGGACGGCGTCGTGCTGCGGCCGCTCGCGGTCCCGGCGACGGTCGGCCGGCTCGCCGCCCTGGACCGAGAACCCGTGTCCGCCGACACATTGCGCGGCCGGCTCGGTCTGCCGCGGCCCGCCAGCCGCTACGCCGCCAGCACCCCGAATCAGGAAGGCACGCCGTCGTGACCGGCACACCCCGCAAGCAGATCCATCTCGCCGCGCACTTCCCCGGCGTGAACAACACCACCGTCTGGGCCGATCCGGCGTCCAAGAGCCAGATCGACTTCGACTCGTTCGTGCACCTGGCGAAGACGGCCGAGCGCGGCCTGTTCGACTTCTTCTTCCTCGCCGAGGGCCTGCGGCTGCGCGAACACCTCGGGCGCATCCACGATCTCGACGTGGTCGGCCGGCCGGACACCTTCACTGTGCTCAACGCGCTGGCGGGGGTGACCGACCGGCTCGGCCTCGCGGGCACCATCAACAGCACCTACAACGAACCGTTCGAGCTGGCCAAGCAGTTCGCCTCGCTGGATCACCTCTCCGGCGGACGCGCGGCCTGGAACGTCGTCACCTCCTCCGACGCGTTCACCGGCGAGAACTTCCGCCGCGGCGGCTATCTCGACCACGCCGACCGCTACCGGCGCGCCGCCGAGGTGGTCGAGGCGACCCGGAAGCTGTGGGACAGCTGGGCCGCCGACACGCTGGTCGTCGATCGGTCCGCCGGGGTGTTCGCCCGCGAGATCCCCGAAATCCGGCACCGCGGCGCGCAATTCGACATCGCGGGACGGTTCGTGCTGCCGCCGAGCCCGCAGGGCCACCCGGTGCTGTTGCAGGCGGGCGACTCCGACGACGGGCGCGAGTTCGGCGCGGCCGCGGCGGACGCCATCTTCACCGGGCACGGGACACTCGAAGCGGGGCAACGCTTCTACGCCGACGTCAAGGGCCGGCTGGCGAAGTACGGCCGGTCTCCCGACGAGCTGAAGATCCTGCCCGCCGCGACGTTCGTGCTCGGCGACAGCGCGCGCGACGCCGAGGACCGCGCCCGCCACATCCGCTACCAGCAGGTCGGCCCGCAGACCGCCATCGCCTTCCTCGAACAGGTCTGGGGCCGTGACCTTTCCGGCTACGACCCGGACGGCCCGCTGCCCGAGGTGGACCCGACCGACAATGTGAACATCACCCGCGGCCGCGTGCGTCACGCCAAGGACCCGAGGGCCGTCGCCGAGGAGTGGCGGGCCAGGGCCGAGGCCGAAAACCTCAGCATCCGTGAGCTGATCATCGAGGTCACCGCGCGCCAGCAGTTCGTCGGCACGCCCGCCGCGGTCGCCGAGCAGATCGACACCTACGTCCAGGCCGACGCCAGTGACGGTTTCATCCTCGTCCCGCATCTCACCCCGGCCGGGCTGGACGAGTTCGTCGAGCGGGTCGTCCCGGAGTTGCAGGAGCGCGGCAGTTTTCGCACCGAATACACCGGAACGACCCTGCGCGAGCATCTCGGCCTGCGCCACCCCCACCACCACACCGCCGCCCACGAAGGAGCACGAGCGTCATGACGACCAGCATCAGCACCGAGTTCGAGACCGAGTGGGCCCGCTGGCATCACGCCAGGGAGGACCAGCTGCGCGACCCGCTCGGCTTCCTCAGCCTCACCGGATTGCATTGGCTCACCGACCAACCCGAGCGGCTCCCCGAGGTGCCCGGCACGTGGTGGGTCACCGACGACAAGGTGTTCATCACCGCGCAGCCCGCCGACCGGCTCGAGTTCGACGGCGCGGGCATCGCGGGCGTGCGGATCCTCACGCCGGCCGAGGGCGCGCCGGGACTCAGTGTGCTGCACGAACATCGGGTGCTCGAGGTGATCCGGCGCACCGGGCGCTACGCGGTGCGCGTGCACGATCCGGCCGCGCCGGGTCTGTCGAGCTTCGACGGCATACCCAGCTACGCGCCCGACCCGCGCTGGGTGGTGCAGGGCAGGTTCACGCCGTTCGACGAGCGGCAGACGGTCACCACCGGCGCCGTGGTCGACGGGCTCGAGCACCACCACATCGCCTCCGGCACCATCGAATTCGCCCTCGGCGAGGCCACCGAGCAGGTCGTCGCGTTCGGCGAGCCGAGCGATCTGCGGCTGCTGTTCACCGACGCGACCAGCGGCATCACCACCTACCCTGCGGCGCGTGCGCTCGCGGTCGGCGCGGTGGACGCGGACGGCGCGGTGCGCCTCGACTTCAACCGCGCGACCAACTTGCCGTGCGCCTTCACCGATTTCGCGACCTGCCCGCTCGCGCCCGCGCAGAACCGGCTGCGCGTGGCGATCGAGGCGGGCGAGCAGCATCCACGGCTAGGGAGGAACTGATGACGGTCCCGCTCTCCATTCTCGACCTCTCCCCGATCAGCGCCGGGTCGACCGCGCAGGACGCCCTGCGCAACACCATCGACCTCGCCCAGCACGCGGAACAGTGGGGCTACCAACGGTATTGGCTGGCCGAGCATCACTTCGTCTCGGTGGCCAGTTCCTCCTCGATCACCCTGATCGGGTTGGTCGCGGCGGCCACGTCGCGAATCCGGGTGGGCTCGGCGGCCGTTCAGGTCGGCCACCACACCTCGGCCTCGATCGTGGAGGCCTTCGGCACCATCGACGCGCTGTACCCCGGCCGGCTCGATCTCGGGCTCGGGCGGTCCGGCCACCGGCGCAGTCAGTACGGCGCGGAGCCGTCGCATCCCAAGGGCGGACACCCTCGGGTCGACACGGCGACCGGGCGGACCGAGATCCGGGACGGCGTGGTGGTTCCGCCGCCGTTCGATCCCGGCCGGGTCGCCGACCGGTCCAAGTTTCTCGCCTCGGCCGCCGCGCTGCAGCAGGAGGGCGCGCAGGCGCTGGACTTCGCCGAACAGGTCGACGAGGTGCGGGCGCTGCTCGGCGGGCACTTCGTGAGCAAGAACGGCGTTGCGCTGCACGCGGTTCCGGGCGAGGGCGCACAGGTCGAGCTGTGGCTGTTCGGCAGTTCCGGCGGGGAGAGCGCGGTGCTGGCGGGTCAGCTCGGGTTGCCGTTCGCGGCGGCCTATCACGTGTCGCCGGGCACCGCGCTGGACGCGGTCGACGCCTACCGGGCGGCCTTCCGCCCCTCCAAGGTGCTGGCCGAGCCGTATGTGGTGGTGTCGGCGGACGTGGTCGTCGCGGCGGACGACGCCACCGCGCGGCGGCACGCGGCCACCTACGGCCACTGGGTGCACAGCATTCGCACCGGCGCGGGCGCGGCGGACTATCTCGACCCGGACACCGCGACCCCGCTGACCCCCGAACAGCACCGGCTGGTCGCCGACCGCCTCGCGACCCAATTCGTCGGCGCGCCGAGCACCGTCGTAGAACGGCTGGCCGCACTGCAACGCGTCACCGGCGCCGACGAGCTGCTCGTCACCAGCATCACCCACCGGCACGCCGACCGGCTGGAGTCGCACCGGCTGCTCGCCGACGCCTGGGGCTTACGCGCCGCCCGCGCGGCGTAAGCCGGAACGGCGTGACTCACCGGCGGTTGGTCTCGCGCAGGACTTCGATGACGGTTCGCGCGGCGTTCGATGGTGTGCGCCGCGTGTCATAGCCGATGGACAGTACCCACGGGATCGACTCGCCGGCGTGCTCGGCGAAGACGATGCCGGGCGCGCGTTCGGCGACCGAGCGCGGGACCACCGCGACGCCGAAATTCTTGGCGACCAATTCCAGCGCGAAGATCTGATCGGCCACCTCGATCACAGGTCGCCGTCGCGGGAACCGGGTGTCGACGATCCGCCGGATGCCCCAGCCCGGCGGAAAGTCGATGAATCGGGCATCGGTGAGGTCGGCGGCGTGGAATCGGTGATGTGCCAGCGGATGGTCCGGAGCGACGCACAGCACCAGCGTTTCCTCGCTGATCGGGTGCAGCGTGAGGCCCCGCAGGTCCTCAGCCATCCCCGCCACCAGCGCGATATCCAGCGTGCCGTCGCGCACCCCGGCGATATTGCCCGCGATTCCGGCGGTGCTCTGCCGCATCTGCACGGTCACGCCGGGGTGGCGCTCGTGCATGTCGGCGATGACCGCGGCGAGGTCCACGCTGTACACGCTCATCAGGTTGCCGATCACCACCTCGCCGCGGACCTGTCCCCGCGTCGCGTCGATCGCGTCGACGATCTCGCGCCGGGCGCGCACGATCGACCTGGCCGGCTCGACGATGGCACGGCCCGCCTCGGTGAGCTCGAGGGCCCGCGGTGTCCGGTCGAACAGGCGGACGCCGAGTTCGTGCTCGAGCTTCGCCACGCTGGTCGAGACCGCGGACTGGACCAGGCTCAGCTCGCGGGCCGCGGCCGTGAACGAGTGGTGTTCGTGGCAGGCGAGGAAACACTCGATCTGGCGCATCTCCATGGCATCGAGCCTAAACCGCCATCTATGTCATAGATATCGGTATCAGAATTCATCGCTTCCATAGATCACCTCGGCGTCGGACGATGGGTGATGTGACTACCTCACCCACCACCAACGGCACGCTGTCTCGGCTGACCGTCCTCGTCTTCGCCCTCACCGCCGGCTCGTCGGTCGGTTGCCTCTACTATCTACAACCGCTGCTGCACGAGGTGGCGAGCGATTTCGGCATCTCGACGGCGTCCGCGTCCCTACTGGTGAGCGCGGCGCAGATCGGCTACCTGAGTGGTCTCGCGCTGCTCGTGCCGCTGGGCGACTTCCTGGAGCGCCGCAGGATGGTGCCGGGAATGCTCCTGGCTTCGGTTGCGGCCCTTGCCGTTTCCGCGGCGGCGTTCGACTTCCCGGTGCTGCTGGTCGCGGTCTTCGCCACCGGCGTCACCGCGTCGGCGGCCCAGATCGTCGTGCCGTGGGCCTCGGCGCTGGCCGCTCCGGAACGGCGCGGGGAGGTCGTCGGGACCGTGATGAGCGGGCTGCTGCTCGGCATTCTGCTGTCGCGGGTGCTCTCCGGCGCGGTGGCCCAGGTCGGCGGCTGGCATGCCGTGCTGCTGGTCGCCGCGGCCATCCAGCTGGTGATGTCGGCGAGCGTCTACGCGCTGACACCCGCGACGGGGCGGGCGGCCCCGGGGGAACGCTACGCGCAGGTGCTCGCCTCCATCGGCTCGCTGATTCGCCGTCATCCGGTGCTGCGCCACCGGATGGCGCTGGGTTTCCTTGGTATGGCCTGTTTTTCGGGCGTGTGGACCGCTATCTCGTTCCTGCTCGCCGGCGCCTCCCCGAGCTCGTACCACTACTCCGAGTTCGCCATCGGCCTGTTCGCCTTCGCCGGAGTGGCCGGGGCACTGGGCGCACCCGTGGTGGGGCGGCTGGCCGACCGCGGACACCTGCACAAGGTGACGACGCTGGTCTGGGTGGCGGTTCTCGGCAGCTGGGCGCTGCTGGCGTGGGGCGGGCACACTGTGGTCGCGCTGATCGCGGGGCTGCTGGTGTTCGACTTCGGCATCCAGGGCATCCAGTTGTCCAACCAGAGCGCGATCTACGCGCTCGATCCGGCCGCCCGTAGCAGGCTCACCACCGCCTACATGGTGACCTACTTCCTCGGCGGCGTCACCGGTTCGGTCACCGCGGGGCTCGCGTACCAGTCCGGAGGATGGCCGCTCGTGTGCGGAATCGGCGCCGCCGCAACGGCTCTCGGCTTGGGACTGTGGGCGGTGTTCGCCCGGTTGGCACCGAACCGGGCCAGGGCCGCTACCGTTGGGGCACTCGCGCCGGTCCGTGACTAGCACGCGTGCTCTTCGCCGCGTGCTGCATCAGCAGGACAGCCTCGAGCCTGTTGCGCACGTCCAGTTTGCCGAGTGCGCGCGAGACATGACTCTTCACGGTGGACACCGAGACCGTGAGCCGGGCGGCGACGTCCTCGGTGGACGCCCCGTTCGCGATCAGGTCGAGGACTTCGCGCTCACGCTTGGTCAACGAGTCGAGTGCCCGCTCCTGCAGTGACAAATCCGTCTTCGCCCGGCTGCCGCGCGGCGCGACATACATACCGAGCAGTTCGGGCGAGAGCACGCAATGATCGCCGGAGACCGCCCGCACCCCGAGTATGAGGTTGGCCGGGTCCGGCGTCTTGATCAGACACCCCATCGCGCCGAACCCGAAGGCGGCGTCGAGCCGCGCACGGTTCCAGTGAGCGCCGAGGACGATCACGCGAATGCCTTTGCCTGCCAACGCCGCGACCTGGGGATACAGGTCCTCGTCGGCGTCGATGCAGAGCACCGCCACATCGATGCCGTGCACCGGCCACTCCCGGGCGGGCGTGCGGCTGTCGAGCGAGCATCGCAGATCCACCTCGCCGGTCAGATCCAGTAGCCCGGACAGCACATGCCGGGAGATGGGATCGGGGTCCGCGAGCAGAATTCGGAGGGGCGCCTCCGCCGGATTCATCGTCATAGTTCTTTCCCCTCGACGAAGCGCATGGAGCGACTCGCCGGTATTTCAATAGTCGGAGCGCGCATTTATCCAGTTCGATAATCGGACAATTCGGCCATCTGCAGATTCGTGTCACTTCCTTCGGCGAACGAATCCACCCGTGCGTGGACCACTCACCGCGCCAACCCCCTGGCGATCGTGTGACAACGTCGAATAAGACGCCGCCGAGTGCCGTCTTCAACCATAGTCCCGGCCGCAGCCGTTGGCCACTTTTCACCGGTACGCCATAGTCCACTGGAAACACCTCCGCGCCGCGGCGATGTCATCACACGAATTCGATCGATACGTATCATTCCAAAGTTGTGTCGGCGAGTGAATCCGAACCGAAGAACGACATTTTCGCGGCGTGCGGGCAACGAATTACCCCATTTTAGGGGGCATGACGTCGAATGAATCGCCGCATGTACTGGGCTACATTGGAAGTCACCGTCATTCGCGATGAATCGACGGTGGGCGAAATCGGGGGATGACGTCGTTCTCACACAATCGGAAGCGGTACAGCGTCGTCCGTACCGTCCGGAGGAAAAATGTCCGAGCCAATGACAGTCCATACCGCATGTGCCGACACAGCACATGATTCGACCGGACAGCACGGTCCACTGAGCGAAGAAATACTTGCATTACCGCAAAATTTCACATATGACCGCACCCCTTTATCCATCGCCACCATGACGCTGAACGGCACCCTTACGGAGAAGTTCGACGCGATTGCCGCAGCCGGTTTTCGGCACGTGGAGTTGGCGCAGGCCGATCTGGCCGGATTCGAGGGCACGGCGCAGGAGGCCGGGCGTCTGGCAGACTCCTACGGCTTGAAAATCATTGTCTTCCAGCCTTTTCGAGACTTCGAGGGCCGACCACGCGACGAGTTCGACCACCATCTCGAGCGGGCGAGGGTGGCGCTGCGGACCACCCGCGCGCTCGGCGCCGAGATGTTGCTGGTGTGCGGCACGGTCGCCGACGACGCCGTCGGCGACGCCGACGTCCTGGTGGCGGATCTCCGAATTCTGGCGGACCTGGCCGCCGATGCCGGGTTGAAAATCGGCTACGAGTCGCTGGCGTGGGGGAAATTCTCCCGGCGATATCGCGACGCGTGGCGCATCGTCGACGGGGTCGACCGGCCTAATTTCGGTTTGGTACTGGACACATTTCACACTCTGGCACTCGGCGACGATCCCGCCCGGCTGGCAGACATCCCGGCCGAGCGGATATTCCTCATCCAGGTCGCGGACGCACCGTACCTGTCCTGCGATGTCCTCCAATGGAGCAGGAAGCATCGCTGCCTGCCCGGCGAGGGGTCCTTCGACCTGCGGGGCTTTTTGACCTTTCCGATGCGGAACGGGTACGCCGGTCCGTTGTCGCTGGAGATATTCAGCGACCAATCCGGCGCCGACCGGCCGGCCGACGTCGCCCTGCGAGCATATCGGTCTCTCTGCAAGCTCGAGTACGACACCAGAAGGGGATTGATCGGGGACCGCGATCGCCTCGTCAGCTGATCCGCCCCGGTTCGTTCACCGGAATTCATATCAACGAAATGGAGCATCATGCCTTACCATACCCGCACCGCTACCCTCGCCGACTATCGCAAAGGCGCCGCGGAGCTCTTCGGCGACGATCCGAAGCGATACGCCTTCTCCAATGTGTACGAGGTCGGAAATCGCGCAGCCCCGTTCGAGCGCGTCGCCGTCACCAAGAGCATGGAATACGTCACCGAGGTGATGAAGGTCGCCGGAATCGGCCCGTGGTTCGCCGCGGCCCACGACGAGTTCGCGCTCGTCATGGACGGCGAGATCAAGGTCGTGTTCGTCCAGCTCGACGCCGCCGCGCGGCCCGCGCCGGATCACCTCGGCGCCGTGCACCTGCGGACCGACCCGGCGGGCCCGCGCATGGGCATGGTCCGGGCCCGGCGTGGACACCTCGTGCTGCTGCCGGCAGGCGCCGCCTACCGCATATCGGCGGACCCGGTGGCCCTGGTCCTGCTGCAGACCACGGCGGGCGAACTCACCCGCGAACGGTGGTCCGAGATATGCCAGACCGCGTAGCCGACCCAGCAACACCCTTACCTACCAAAGGAATTCGACCCATGACCGAGACCGTGTCGACCACCACACCGACCAGCACGCCCAACGAATTCGGCTACCGCCGTTTCGATCTGGGCTCCTTCCAGTTCACCAGGGACGAGTACTTCGCCCGCATCACCTGGCCGACCGGCTCGCACCTCATGGAGGTCGGGCAGTTCCTGCACGTGCTGGTCCGCACGATGGGTCAGGATTTCTTCTTCGGCTGGGTGTTCTTCGACGATGTCTTCGGGACCGTCAACCACTACGGGAAAATCGAATTGTTCGCCGGCACATACAGTCCGGCCCATCGCGCGGCGGGCGCGGCGCACTCGGAGTACCACACCGCCGAGGATATGCACGCGCTCTTCCACGCCATCGCCACCGACTGGATCAGCGCCGGATACGACCCGATGGCGGACTCGGCCGACGCCGGGTCACCGTTCGGCCCGAAGGGCGCGCCCGCGACCGCGTCGCTGAGCCGCGGGTTCACCCCCATCCCCAAGCGGATGCTCGGCCTGGCGGGCGATGTCCCGGCGCGCAGCGAAGAGGCCGGACAGCACGTCAACCGGGCGTTCGCGGACATGTACCTCGACCGGCCGGAGATCAGTCCGGAACCCGGCTTCGAGGGCCGGCTGCACGCCATCAACGCGTTCGATCACATCGCGCGGTCCGATGTCAGCTGGATCCCGTCGGTCGTCTCGGTCACCAAGGACAGCATCACCTGCATGTCGAGTGAGGAGGACCGCCTGCGCATCACCCACGGCAACGACCGCCCGGAGTGGTTCATCCAACTCACCGACGAAATCCATTGGGACATAGCGGATAAGGACACCGGCGCGCCGGTTGGCCGGGTGGTGATGCGCCCCGGCGACGTCGCGGCCATGCCCGCCGACATCCGGCACAAGGGGTACGCGCCCAAGCGGGCCATGTTGCTGGTGATCGAGACCTTGACCCCGGGACTGCCGGAGCTCTATGCGGAGGGCAAACTTCCCGCCCACCCCGTCGAGTTCTGAGCAGCCGTCCAGCCAGGAGTCGTGATGGACGAGCTCGTGCCGAACCCGTGGCACACCGAAGACGTGATCATTGTCGGGGCCGGAATCGGCGGCCTGGTACTGGCTCTCGCATTGCACGCCAACGGCGTGCCGTGCCGGGTGTTCGAAGCGGCGCCGAAGATCGAACCGCTGGGGATGGGGATCAATATCCAGCCCTACGCCACTGAGATCCTCGCCGATCTCGGACTGCTCGACGCGCTCGAGTCCCGGGCGGTCGTGACGCGCGAGTTCGTCTTCTACAACCGCCACGGCCAGGAGATCTACCGATCTCCGGCGGGCCGGTACGGCGGTCAGGCCTTCCCTCAGTTGTCCATTCACCGGGCCGATCTGCACGCGGTACTGCTCGACGCCGTGCAGCGGCGGATCGGCGCCGATCACGTGCGCACCGGGTGGCGATGTCTGGGGGTGGGCCAAGGTGGCGGCCGGGCCTGGGCTTCGTTCACCCGAAGCGCGGCGGGCACCGCCGTGTACGGCTCGGCCGTGGTGGGGTGCGACGGGATCCACTCCGTCGTATACCGGTCGCTGTATCCGGCCGGTCCGCCGCTGCGGTATTCGGGCACGAACATGTGGCGTGGGACGAGCGTGTTTCCCGACTTCCTCTCGGGGGCGAGCATGGTCCGCGCCGGATTGCCCGCCGAGGGCAAGCTCGTGGTCTACCCGATTCGGCGCGATATCGATCGACGCGGCAACAACCTCGTCAATTGGGTGGTCGAGGTGGATACGCCGATGGCCGACCCGACCGGCGCCACCGGCACCGGCCGGGTCGCCGATTTCGCGGAGCGGTTCGCGGACTGGCGGTTCGACTGGCTCGATGTGCCCGAGTTGCTCCGCTGCGCGCACGGACCGGTGCTCTCGATGCCGATGATGGACCGCGATCCGCTCGACCGCTGGAGCCGGGGGCGGATCACGCTGCTGGGGGACGCCGCCCACCCCATGGTCCCGCTCGGCTCCAACGGCGGGGGCCAGGCCATTCTCGACGCCCGATCCCTCGCCACCCACCTGGCGACAGCGGCGTCGGTGGTGCAGGCGCTGCGCGGCTACGAGGAACAGCGGCGTCCGCACACCACGAACATCGTGCTCGGCGACCGAAAAGGCGTCGTGGACCTGATGGTTCGGGAGGTCGACCGGCGCACGCGTGGCCTGCCGTTCCGGAACCTGGCCGAGATCATTTCGAGCGACGAGCTCGCCGCACTATCCATCCCGAACTACCACGAACCCGTCGAGCGATGACCGAATGGAGCTGCTCTATCGGATCGCCTCGGCGTTCCCGGTGAGCCAGTCCAGCGCGGCCAGGCCTGGAGGTCAGCGCAGCATCTCCGCGATGAGGAACGCCAGTTCCAGCGACTGCTGGGTGTTCAGGCGCGGATCGCAGGCCGTCTCGTACCGTCCCCGCAGATCGAGGTCCGAGATATCCTGCGCGCCGCCGAGGCACTCGGTGACGTCCTCCCCCGTCAACTCCACGTGAATGCCGCCGGGATGGGTGCCGAGCGCGTGGTGGACCTCGAAGAAACCGCGCACCTCGTCCACGATCCGGTCGAAATGCCGGGTCTTGTAGCCGGTGGACGCCTCGTGGGTATTTCCGTGCATGGGGTCGCATTGCCAGATCACCCGGCGGCCGGTCGCGTCGACCTTTTCGATGATCGGCGGCAGCACGTCGCGGACCTTGGTATTACCCATGCGCGTCACCAGGGTCAGCCGTCCGGGATTATTGTCCGGGTCGAGGCGCTCGACGTATTCGACGGCCATTTCGGGAGTGGTGGACGGGCCTATTTTGAGCCCGATCGGATTGCTCAGCAATTCGGCGAACGCGATATGCGCACCGTCCAGCTGACGCGTGCGCTCGCCGATCCACAGGAAATGCGCGGAAAGGTCGTACAGCGTCGGACGGCCGTCCTCGTCCTCGGACGACCGGAGCATCGCTCGTTCGTAGTCGAGAACGAGGGCCTCGTGGCTGGCGTAGATCTCGGCGTCGCGCAGGTGCGAATCCGTTACGCGACAGGCGTTCATGAAGGCGAGGCTGCGATCGATCTCGTCGGCCATCACCTCGTACCGCGCACCGGCGGGCGAGGCGGCGACGAACGCTCGGTTCCAGTCGTGCACCCGGTGCAGATCCGCCGCCCCCGCGCTGGTGAGCGCGCGCACCAGGTTCATCGCCGAGCTCGCGTTCGCGTAAGCGTGCATCAGCCGGGCCGGATCGTGTTCGCGCGCAACGGGATCGGCGGACAGCGAGTTGATCATGTCGCCGCGATAGGACCGCAGGCCGAGCGCGTCGGTATCCGACGAACGCGGCTTGGCGTACTGCCCCGCTATCCGGGCGACCTTTACCACCGGCAGGCTCGCGCCGTAGGTCAGCACGACAGCCATCTGTAGCAGGGTCCGGATATTGCCGCGAATATGCGCCTCGGTGTTGTCGGCGAAGGTCTCGGCGCAGTCACCGCCCTGGAGCAGGAAGGCCTTGCCGCGGGCCACCTCGGCGAGATCGCGGTGCAGACTCTCGATCTCGGCGGGCAGGCAGATCGGCGGCACGCGCTCGAGCACCTCGCGCATGGCGGCGGCCTGCTCCTCGGGCCAGGTCGGCTGTTGCAGAGCGGGGCGAGCGAGCGCGTTGTCGAGCCGGCACCGCAATGGCGGCGGTATTTCCAATGTCATGTTTTCACGATAAACAGAGATCGGCCCGTAATCGACAATCTCCAGGAGTAATCGATTGGGCGATGATTGAATTCACGCAACCTGCAGCGGATATCGCCCGGAATTCTCAACTCCCGGCCGATGCCACAATGCCGAACTTTCCGGAAGATGCAATTCGGAAAGAATACAGCACCCGCCGCCGCGGCTCGGCGATGACGGCGGGCGATCTCCCACCGCAGCCACGCGCTCCTGGGCTGCGTGGTGCCTGCGATACCGCACCTGCGATTCGATCAATACCGTTCGCCGCGCGAGACATTGGGCAGGATGCCCAGGTCGACACGGCTTTCTTGGGCACAGCGCCATACTTCGCCCGATCGGCCTTAAACATACAGTCGTGCATGTATATTTCTGGCCGACCAGGAGAGGCGGATGTCGATGAGAATCGCTCCAGCGCGCCGGTGGCTCAGAGTCTCCGTCGGATTGCTTGCGCTGCTTACGTTTTCGCAGGTTTTGGTGGCGCCGGGGACTCGCGCCGCGCCCGAGGGTATGGCGGCGTGGACCGCGCTGCACGACGGACCGCAGCTCTACTCGTCGATGCACATCGACTGGGACGTGCCGATCACCATGAGCGACGGCACCGTCCTAAAGGCCAATGTGTACCGTCCCGCGGACGCGAACGGGCCGATCGCCGCGCCACTGCCGACGATCGTGAACCTCACGCCCTACACCAAGCTGCTGTCGATGATCGCGCAGACGGCGCTGTCGGTCCCGGTGCTCTCCGACGCGATCGTCGGTTTCCTGCGCGACTTCGAGCTGCCCGGCACGCCGCTGGAGGCGCTCACCGACGCGACCAGGGTGGCGGGCGGCGGGTTCGGGCGCGCTTTCGCGGTGGACCCCAACCTGATTCGCAGCGGCTACACCCAGGTCGTCGTGGACGTGCGCGGAACCGGCTTCTCCCAAGGGATCTGGGAGCCGTGGGGGCCGCGCGACCAGCAGGACACCCCGGAGGTCATCGCCTGGGCGGCGGCGCAGCCGTGGTCGGACGGCAGTATCGGAATGACCGGCGCGTCCTACTCCGCCATCAATCAGGTCCAGGCCGCCGAGAAGCGGCCGCCCGCACTGAAAGCCATCGTTCCGGTGGTGCCCGGCAACGATCTGGTGCGCGACATGATCGCGCCCGGCGGCGCGGCCATCGGCATCCTGCTGCCCTACCTGCTGTTGGTGAACACGGCCAAGCTGCTGCCCGATCTGCTGTCGGTGGTGCAGGGCCGATTCGACACCCAGTGGCTCGCCGATCGATTGGCCAGTCCGATGTCGTTCCTCGACGTCGGCCTGCAGACGCTGACCACCGACTCGTTCGACGCCGTGCCGCCGCAGCTGGAGCGGGTGCTCGACCCGGACAGCCCGCTGCGGCAGGCCTGGCTCGGGCATCCGGAGCGGATCACCGTGCCGACCATGGTGATCGGCGGCTGGCACGACAACTTCGCCAACGGCGAACCCCGTATCTACCAAGACATTCCGCTGCCGCCCGGACAGAAGCAACTGATCATGGGCAACGGCTACCACGTCAGCACCGGCTTCGACATGCGCGGGCGCGGCGGCGAGCCGCCGCGCATCGACGTGCTGCAGCGCGCGTGGTTCGACAAGTGGCTCAAGGGCATCGACAACGGAATCGACGGCTACGGACCCGTGACGATGTGGCAGCAGGGCGGCGGCTGGACCACCGGCGAGCAGTTCCCCCGGCCCGAGGCGAGCCACCGGCGGCTGTATCTGTCGGCGGCCGCGAGCGGGACGACGAACACCAGCGTGCATGACGGAACCCTCACGGCGGCACCGACTTCCGAGGAGACCCGGCTCACGGTCGCCCCCGGACTCGCCAGTCTCTGCTCCTCCGACGCCGTCCAGGGCACCGCGGGCGTCCTGCTCTTCTCCGGCTGCGGGAAGGACGCCAGGGTGCAGGAGCTCAGCGGCCTGACCTTCACCAGCCCGCCCGTAGCCGAGCCGACGCCGATCTCCGGTCCGATCGCGCTGCACCTCAACACAGTTCACGACGCCACCGACGGGTATTGGACCGCGACGCTGAACGATATTGCGCCCGATGGCCATTCGACAACGCTCACCACCGGCCAACTGATGTCGTCCATGCGCGCCGTAGACGACGCCCAGAGCCGCCGCTCCGCCGACGGCGCATACACCGATCCGTTCCCGGTGATGTCCCTCGCCGCCCGAGAACCCGTCGTCCCCGGCCGGCCGACCCCACTCGACCTCGGCCTCGCCTCCACCGACGCGATACTGCAACCGGGACACCGACTTCGGGTCGACATCTTCGCGAGCAACTACCCGAAGGGCCTGCCCATCCGTCCCCTGCTCGACGCCACCGGGCTCAAACCCCAACACCTGCAACTAGATCCGGCCGAGCCCAGCTACATCAACGTCCCCCTCGCCGGAACCCCGGGTTGGTAACCCGCGGGTTCAGGCGCTGATCGGCGCGGCGGTGACCCCGTAGCCGAGGTTGGTGAGCACCTCGGTCGTCGCCTTGGCGAAGTTCAGCGTGATGAAGTGCAGGCACGGGGCGCCCTCATCGATGAGGCGCTGGGCCATCTCGGTGGCGATCTCGATGCCGACCTCGCGCACCGCGGCCTGATTGTCCTCCGGTGTGTCGCCCGCGGCCTTGTTCAGCCGCTCGAGCACGGAGGCGGGCAGCGCGCGGCCGCACAGTTCCTCGGCCCTGGCCACGGTGCGCAGCGAGGTGATGGGCATCAGCTCGGGGATGATCGGCTTGGCGCCCTCGATCGGGTCGAACTTGGCGATCCGGTCGCGCAACCGCAGGTAGTGCTCCACGTCGAAGAACATCTGGGTGATCGAATACTCCGCGCCCGCACGCAGTTTCGCGGCCAGGAAGGCGGTGTCGGAGTCCAGGTCCGGCGAGCGGTGGTGGCCCTGCGGGAACGACGCGACGCCGACGTGGAAGTCGCCGAGATCGCGCACGATGCGCACCAGTTCCTCGGCGTAGGCGACGCCCTCCGGATGCTGCTGCCACTCGCCGAGCGGATCACCGGGCGGGTCGCCGCGCAGCACCAGGATGTTGCGGATGCCCGAGTCGGCGTAAGAGCCGACCAGCGAACGCAACTCGGACAGGCTGTGCTCCACGGCGGTCAGGTGCGCCACCGGCAGCAGGGTGGTCTCCTGCGCCAGCTCGCCGGTGACCCGGACGGTGCGGTCGCGGGTGGACCCGCCCGCCCCGTAGGTCATCGACACGAACGCGGGATGCATCCGCTCGAACTGGCGCACCGCGCGCCACAGCCGCGCCTCGGCGGCGGCGTCGCGCGGCGGATTGAACTCGACCGAGAACGGCACCGCGGCCGTCGAATGGGTCCGCAGACTCTGGACAACCGAAGCTGTGGCAGAGACGTTCGGACGCGTCCGGGGCGGACGGCCTGGGGTCGAGCGTCCCCCCGCATTGTCGAAAGTCACCGGTTCAGTGTAGTGGTGACCGATGCCAGGCCCCACGGGTCATACCGACGAGTACGCGTATTCTTCGGACGAAACCCCGGCGCCACGCGCCGACCACCCGTACCTTGGAGGCTCCCCTGTCCGCCGGACCCGGTATCCAGACGCCTCATCGCACCTCGGCCGCCGAGCTCATCGTGCCGCAGCCGGGGACGCCCGCCTTCGTCACCGCCGTGGAAGGCGCGCTGACCAGGTTCTTCACCACCCGGCGCGGCATGGTCGAGGAGCTGGGCCCCGTGTTCGTCGAGGCCGCGGACGAGCTCGAGCTGTTCGTGCTGCGCGGCGGCAAGCGCACCAGGCCCGCGTTCGCGTGGACCGGCTGGCTCGGCGCGGGCGGCGACGCCGACGGCCCGGCGGCCGACGCGGTGCTCACCGCGTGCTCCGCGCTCGAGCTGGTACAGGCGTGCGCGCTGATCCACGACGACATCATCGACTCCTCGCGCACCCGCCGCCGCTTCCCGACCGTGCACGTCGACTTCGAGCAGCGCCACCGCGACCGCGGCTGGGCCGGGGACTCGGCGCACTTCGGCGCGAGCGTCGCGATCCTGGTCGGGGACCTGGCGCTGGCCTGGGCCGACGACATGGTGCACGCCTCGGGTCTCGACCCGGCGGCCATCGCCCGGTTCGCGCCGGTGTGGGCGAGCATGCGCACCGAGGTGCTCGGCGGCCAGCTGCTCGACATCCACGGCGAGGCGGGCGCCGACGAGTCGGTCGAGGCCGCGCTGCGGATCAACCGGTACAAGACCGCCGCGTACACCGTCGAACGCCCGCTGCACCTGGGCGCGGCCATCGCCGACGCCGACCAGGGCCTGGTGGACGCCTACCGCCTCTTCGGCACCGACATCGGCATCGCCTTCCAGCTGCGCGACGACCTGCTCGGCGTGTTCGGCGACCCGGCCGTCACCGGTAAGCCGTCCGGCGACGACCTGCGCGAGGGCAAGCGCACCGTCCTGCTCGCCGAGGCGCTGGCACGAGCCGACGAGGCCGACCCGGCCGCGGCGAAGCTGCTGCGCACCAGCATCGGCACCGAGCTCGACGCGGACGAGGTGGCGCGGCTGCGCGACGTCATCACCGAGCTGGGCGCCGTGGACGAGGTCGAGCGCCGCATCGCCGAGCTCACCGAGGCCGGGCTGGCCGCCATCGAGAACAGCACGGCGACGACGTCGGCGAAGGAACGGCTGCGCGCCATGGCCCTGGCGGCGACCAGGCGCGCCGCGTGACCGCGCGGAAAACCGTTGCCGGACCGGCGAATCGGGTCGTGGTGGTGGGTGCGGGGCTGTCGGGGCTCGCTGCGGCGCTGTATCTCACCGGCGCCGGACGCGAGGTCACCCTGCTCGAGCGCGCCGACCATCCGGGCGGGCGGGTCGGGCGCTATGTCGGCCCGGATTATGAGATCGATTCCGGCGCAACGGTATTGACGCTGCCCGAGCTGATCACCGATGCGCTGGCCGCGGTCGGGCGGACGCCGGAGACCTGCACGCCCCCGCTGCGCATCCACCCCCTCGCCCCCAGTTACCACGCTAAATTCGCCGACGGCGCGACGCTGCGGGTCTTCGCCGACCCCGACGCCATGGCCGAGGAGGTCGCGGCGGTCTGCGGCCCGGCCGAAGCGCGCCGCTACCGGCGGCTGCGGGAGTGGCTGGCCCAGATCTACGCGGCCGAGTTCACCGAGTTCATGGACGCCGACTTCGACTCGCCGCTGGACATGGTCGCGACACCCGAAAAGCGCAGGGCGCTGGCGTCTTTGGTGCGGCTGGGCGGCTTCGGCAGACTGGGCCGGAAGGTCGGCCGAACCCTGCGCGATCCACGACTGGCGCGGCTGTTCACCTTCCAGGCGCTCTACGCGGGCATGCCGCCCGCCGAGGCGCTCGCGGTGTACGGTGCGATCCCGCACATGGACACCTCGCTCGGCGTCTACTTCCCCGAGGGCGGGATGCGGGCCATCGCGGCGGCGCTCGCCGAGGCGTTCACGGCGGCGGGCGGCACGCTCGAACTGGGCACCGAGGTGACCACGGTGGACTACGCGGGCCGGCGCGCCGAGCGGGTGCGCACCGCGGACGGTCGCGCGTTCGACTGCGACGCCCTGGTGGTCACCGCCGACCTCGGCTCGATCGAGCGCTTCGGCGTGCGCCGCCGCCGGGGCCTGCGAGCCGCGCCCTCCGCGGTCGTCGCGCACGGCACCGTGCCCGCCGA
>NZ_BAGH01000132.1 GCF_000308715.1 Nocardia tenerifensis NBRC 101015 | reverse complement strand
AAGGCGTCGCCGACAAAGCTGCGGCCGATACGAATCCCGCCGACAAGCCCGCTGTCAGCGAGCTGGCCGCCGCCCCGGCGACCACTGCAGACACGGCCGCTACCGACAAGGCCGCCGACGGCGAGGCCGCCGCCGAGGGTGACACTGATGAGGGTGCCACCACCGAGGCGGCGGCCGTCGCCGGTGCCGGCGACGGCACCGGCGCGCCCGCCGTCGGGCTTGTCGCGGACTCGGCCTCCGATGAGGTCGTCACCGAAAGCGCTGCCGCCAACCAAGTTTCAGCCGACCCAGCCGCCGCCGAAAAGAGTGCCGCTGTCAGTGCTGCGGCAAGCGAGGTTGCCACCGACGAGGCTGGCGGCAAGGAGGTTGCCGCCGATAGCGCTGCTGCGGATGAGGTTGCCACCGCTGTGGATTCCGCCGGAAAAGGCACTGCTGCGACAGCCGCAGCTGACGCTGCTGCTGGGGACGAGCCCGCCGCTCACCCGGCTGCTGGCGACGAGGCCGCGGCCGACACGGCTGCTGCCGAGAAGGCCACCGACGACGAGGCCGCTACCGCAGCGGCTGTCGAGACTGCTGTCGCCGGCAAGTCTGTCGGCAAGGAGGTTGCCGCCGACAAGTCTGCCGCCGAGACTTCCACTGTCGCCAAGGCCGCCGCCGACAAGGCCGTAACCGCCGATCCTGCAAAGGATTCCCCGATTCTCGTGGTCTCCGGTATCAGCAAGGAGTACCGGATCCGGGGACGGGGTGGGGTTTTGCGGGCGGTGGATGATGTTTCGTTCACGATCGCTCGGGGGCGGACCACGGCGATCGTGGGGGAGTCGGGGTCGGGTAAGACCACGACGGCGCGGATGGTGCTGGGTCTGGTGCCGGTCACCTCGGGCAGCATCAAGCTGAACGGGGTGGAGATGGTGGGGCTGCGCGGCGCGCGGCTGCGGGCGGCGCGGCTGGCGATGCAGCCGGTGTTCCAGGATCCGTACGCCTCGCTCGACCCCATGTGGACGGTCGAACGCCTGATCGCGGAACCGTTGCGCGCCTTCGGCATCGGCGATCGGAAGTCGCGCCGGGCCCGGGTGACCGAGCTCCTTGACCAGGTCGCGCTGCCCGCGGCGATGGCGCACCGCTACCCGAACGAGCTGTCCGGCGGCCAGCGTCAGCGCGTCGCGATCGCCCGCGCGCTCGCCATCGAGCCGAGGCTCGTGGTGTGCGACGAGGCGGTGTCGGCGCTGGATGTGCTTGTGCAGGACCAGATTCTGACCCTGCTCGCCTCCCTGCAGGAGCGTCTCGGCGTCAGCTACCTGTTCATCTCGCACGACCTGGCCGTGGTCCGTGCGCTGGCCCACGAGGTCGTGGTGATGCGCAACGGTCGTGTGGTGGAACAGGGTCCGGTCGAGGAAGTGCTCACCGCGCCCGCCGACCAGTACACGCGTCAACTGCTGGACGCGATCCCCGGCGCGGGCGTGCTCGGCGGCGGCTCGTCGGCGGACGAGGCGGAAGAAGACGAGACCGGCGATGTCGCGGCCTCCGTCGAGAAGGAACTGGCTGCGAAGGTCTAAGGGCCACAGCCGAACCCAGGCCCCGCGTCGCGGCTGACTACGCGACGCGGACGCAGCCGCCCCGACCTACCCGGCCGGGGCGGCTGCTTTATCTCTACTACTCCGTGACGACGGCGATCGCGTCGATCTCGACCAGCATCTCCTCGCGCGGCAGCCCCGTGAAAACGGTGGTGCGGCTGGGCAATACATCGCCGGTGGTGTTGGCGACGACGAACTCGCCGTAGGCCTCGTTCATCGCGGCGAAGTCGTCGCGGGTGGTCAGGTAGACGCGCAGCATCACCACATCGTCGAACGTCGCGCCGCTGGCGTCGATGATCGCCTTCACGTTCTGCAGAGTGCGAATCGTCTGTGCCGCAACGTCGCCCGGGTACAGGTACTCGTTGGTGACCGGATCCACCGGCCCCTGCCCGGAGACCTGCACGAACGGCCCCTTGCGCACCCCCTGCGAGAACGTGTGCGCGGGCGCGGGCGCGTCGGTGGTGCGGACGGCGATCTTCTCACTCATGGTCAGCCTTTCGTGGATGTGGTGGCGCGGCCGGGGTTCCAGCCGAGCTCGGCGGAGATGGCGTCGGCCGCCGCGCGAACCCGCGGCAGCTCGGCCAGCACCTGATCGTGGTCGAGCAGCATGTCCGGCACCGACATGGAGACCGCGGCGACCACGGTGCCGGTGCCGTTGCGCACCGGGACGCCGATGCAGTTGACGAAGCTCTCGTGCTCCTCGTGGTCCTCCGCGTAACCAAGGGCGGCAACCTTTTCCAGCTCGATCAGGTAGCGCTCGGGCGTGCGGATGGTCCGC
>NZ_BAGH01000133.1 GCF_000308715.1 Nocardia tenerifensis NBRC 101015 | reverse complement strand
CACGTGCTGACGACCCTGGAATTGTTGCGCGCGGGCGGTTTCGACGCAGCCGTGCTCGACGACTGGCGGCGGCGCATACGGATCGGGCCCGGCATCGGCATGGTGGTGCGGGCGGCCACCGACTCGTTGCCGAACTATCCGGGCAGCTCCCCCGCCGAAAGCGCCTGCGGCCTCCAGTTTCTCGTATCCGACCGGCGGCAGCTGCGGCTCGCGCACGGGGCCGCCTCGGCCGGGGATCTGCCGCCGCGGCCCGTCGTGCTCGCGATGAGTTTCAGCGCGATCGACCCGAGCATCGCCCCGCCCGGGCAGCATCAGCTCTCGCTGTGGGCGCAGTGGCATCCGTATCGCCTGGCCGACGGCGGCGACTGGGCCGAGCACCGGGCGCGCGAAGGCGAGCGCATCATCGCCGAAGTCGACTCCTACGCACCCGGTTTCGCCGACTCGGTGCTGCGCACCCATGTGCAGACGCCGGTCGATCTCGAGCGGGAGATGGGCTTGCTCGGCGGCAATGTGATGCACGTGGACATGTCGCTGGATCAGATGATGCTGTGGCGGCCGCTGCCGGAGCTGTCCGGGCAGCGCGTGCCCGGCGCGCCGGGGCTGTACCTCACCGGGGCGTCGACGCATCCCGGTGGCGGGGTGTCCGGCGCCAGCGGACGCAGCGCCGCCCGCCTGGCCCTGCGCGACCTGCGCCGCACGCGGTTCCCCCTGCTGCGCAGACGATGACGGAACGCATGCCGCCGTACGCCCTTCGAGTTCCCGCACACGTAATCGCATGCCATTCCGTGTCGAGAGGCGTGCGGCGGTGAGGCGGGTTGGCGCACTTGCGACAGCAGAGCGTTTCGCGCCGGGCGTGTCCGCGGTGGCGCTGGTGCTCGTCCAGATCGCCTATCCGTTGACGTCCGGGGCGGGTCGCGACCGGGTCACGGTCGCGGTCGTATTGCTCTCGGCGGGTACGGCATTGGCGCACGCCGCCGCCGCGCGTGGAATACGTTACGCGACCGGGCTGCTGGCGATCGTGTCCGGGCTCGGGCTCGTCGCGGAGATCGTCGGCACCGCGACGGGCGTGCCGTTCGGCTGTTACGAGTACGCCGTGGATCGGCTCGGGCCCGCGCTCGCCGGTGTGCCCCTGGTGGTTCCGCTGGCTTGGACCGGCGGACTGTATCCGGTGTGGGTGGTGGCGGGCCTGCTCACCCGCGGCACGCTCGCCCGGATCGGCCTCATGGCGGTGGGCGCGGTCGGCTGGGATCTGTTTCTCGACCCGCAGATGGTCGCCGACGGGCAGTGGCGCTGGTGCGACACCGACTCCGGGCTGCCGGGTCTCGCGTCGATTCCGTACACCAACTACCTCGGCTGGCTGGCGGTGGCGCTGCTCATGGGTGCGCTGCTGACCGGTCTGGAGCGCACGAGCCGCACAGTGTCGGCCGGGCTGAGCACTCCGGATTCGCGGGCAGGGCTCGACACCGTCTCCCCGGTCTTCGGCTCGAACGCCGTGCCGGTGGCGGTGTTTCTCTGGACCTGGCTCGGCTCGGTGCTCGCGCACGCGGTGTTCCTCGGCCTACCGGTCTCGGCCGGTTACGGCGGTGTGGGGATGGCCGTCCTCGGCGTCCCGCTGCTGCGTCACCTCTGGTTTTGCCGTCGGCAACCCGTGCCGATCGGCTAGCTCGGACAGCTCGTTTCGCGCGTTCCGCCCGTCGCGTGGGCAGTTGAACGAGTCGCCTGGCACGATGTCTGCGTGCAGCCGAAGCCCGTCACCACGATGCCCGATGCCCCGGTCCTACCGTCGCCGCGGACGCCCCGCCTTGGAGCGCGCGTCGCCGCGGCCGTCCTGCTCGCGGCCTTGCTGGTGCCCGTGCTCGCGGGCTGCCTGCGGGTGCAGGTGTCGATGGGCGTCTCGTCCAACGACCGGGTGTCCGGGCGGATCGTCGCCGCGGTCGTGCCCACCGAGCCCAATGACAAGGGCCCGCAGCTGAAGGCGCCCGACTCGCTGGCCGCGAAGGTCCGGGTCGAGTCCTACAGCCAGGACGGGTACGTGGGCAGCCAGGTGTTCTTCGAAGACATGTCCTTCGGTGAGATCAGCCAGCTCGGTCAGCTCTCGGAGCAGACCCAGGGCATGTTCCAACTGCAGTTCCAGCGAGCCGGTGACCTGGTCAGCCTGAACGGGCGGGTCGATCTGAAATCGGTGCCGCCGCACGGCTCCGACGTGCAGTTCACCGTCGCGTTCCCGGCCCGCGTCGCCAAGACCAACGGCAACCGCGAGGGCGACAACATCGTGTCCTGGAAGCTGCCGGCCGGCGACGTGTCCACGGTGCGCGCCGAGGTCAGCTACGCCGACCCGAACACCCGCTCGTTCGCGGGCTGGGCGGGCATCGTCGGCGGCATCACCCTCGCGGTCGCCGCCGTCATCGCCGCTCTGGCGTACATGGACCGCAACCCGCCCGCCCCGGGCGCACCCACCGGCCTGTCCTGGAGCCGCTGGTGGAAATCGGTCAAGCAGAACCGCTGAGCCGCATCGGCTGGGCGACCCGCCTCGGCACCGGAATCTCGTTGGCGGGCACCGCGATCGCGCTTTTCAATCGCGTCACCGTGCGGCAGCTGAGCGGCGCGGACAAGGTGGCCGAGCCGGTCACGGTGTGTGTCCCGGCCCGGGACGAGGCGGCGCGACTGCCCGGCCTGATCGCGGATCTTCGCGCGCAGCGCGGTCTTTCGCGGTTGACCATCGTGATTCTCGATGACGCGTCGAGCGACGACACCTTCCCGATGGCCACCGCCGCGGCCGCCGGGGACCCGCGAATCACCGTGCTTCGCAATGACGCCGAGCCACCGCCCGGCTGGACCGGCAAGGCCGCGGCCTGCGCGCGGGCGGCCGAGGCCGTGGCGACGCCGGTGCTGGTGTTCGTCGACGCCGATGTGCGGCTGACGCCGGACGCCATCGCGGCGGCCGTCACCGAACTGCGCGGGCGGCGAGTCGGTTTGGTGTCCCCGTGGCCCAGGCAGCGGGCCGGGACGGTGGCCGAGGCGCTGGTGCAGCCGCTGCTGTGCTGGTCGTGGGCCGCCACGCTGCCCGTCTCGCTCGCCAACCGGAGCCTGCGGCCCTCGACTTCGGTGGCGTGCGGCCAGTTCCTGGTGTTCGACACCGCCGCCTACCGTGCCGCCGGCGGACACGCCGCGGTGGCCGCCAGCGTCACCGAGGATCTCGACCTCGCCCGAACACTGCGCCGCGCCGGGTATTCCACCGCCCTCGTCGCGGCGGGACGCATGGCGAGCACCCGGATGTACACCGGCGCCGCCGAACTCGACGCGGGCTACACCCGCTGGCTGTGGTCCGCGTACGGCGGCACCCGCGCGGGCGGCGTGGCGGTGGGAACGCTTGCCGCCGTGGCCTATTGGCTCCCTCCCCTGGCCGCGCTGTGCGGGCGCGGCACGGTCCGCCGCGTCGGCGTCCTCGGCTACACGGCCGCGGTCGCCGGGCGGCTGCTGGCGCGGTCCACCGAGTCGGGCGGCGCCGTGGCTCCGGCCGATGTCGCGGCGGCGCTGGCCCACCCGCTGTCCGTGGCGGCTTACCTGCTGCTGTGGGGACGCTCCCGGCGCGGTCGGCGACAAGGGGCGCTGCGCTGGAAAGGCCGCTCGCTCAACACCGTTGGCGGGTAAACGCTACGGCACCTCGGCGATCCCCACCGTCGGCAGGAAGAAGCAGGAGTTGCCGCCGTTCTCGACGGTGCCGAAGACCGCGGCGAGCACCGTGCCCTGCCCGGTGTCCACAGGCACCGCGCGAACGCCGCCCATCGGGAGGGCCGCGAAAAAGAAGTTCTGGACGGCTCGTTCGGCCACTGGTCGAAGAGCCGCGGGCACCTCGGCGGGGATCATGGCGCGGGCGACGGTGGACAGCGGGCCCATCGCCGTGACGCCGCCCCGGCCGTTGGTCAGGTTCACCCACGCGACCTGCATGCCCGCGGTGTCCGGCCCGTCCTGCCCGAGGCCGTACGGGACGAAGGTGAACATGGTCTGGCCGGACTTCACCGCGGACAGGTCGAGTCCGGGGATGGCGAGCGGGGTCTTGGGCCACGGGCCCGGCACCGCGCCTGCCACGGCGGGGGCCAGGCCGAGGGTGGTGCCGCCGAGGCAGTACGCGGCCGCGGTCGGATACAGGAACGGCTGCATGCCGAAGGCGCGCAGGCCCTCGATCGCCGTGTTGTAGATGGCGAGCATGTCGCCCGGGGTGCCGGCGCCCGCCCGGCCGGGGA
>NZ_BAGH01000134.1 GCF_000308715.1 Nocardia tenerifensis NBRC 101015 | reverse complement strand
CGCCGGTCGACGCCTGCAGGGCGGTCAGCGCGGTGGCCGGCGGATGGGCGGGCCGGAGCGCGTGCTGGCTGGACTGCGCAGGCACTGTGCTCCTCTCTGGGACGGGCGGGACTGGGACGACGAGTCAGGTTACCGACGGCCGGTCACGGCCCAGCAACGCGCCTAGGGACTCTATCGGTGCGAGCAACCGCGCTCGGTGCCGGACGGGCCGGGTGAGACAGGCGAACGGCGAATACACCGAATTCGCGCGTCGATACACCGCGCGTCGCGGCTATCGAGCCTTGTTCGACTCCGGCACGTCGTCGGGCCTCCCTTCGGGCGGTGAACGGACTCCGCCGTGGGGAGTTCCACCTCGCGTGCGAAAACCTATTCGGCTCTCCACAATACGCGGCGAGTAATGTGTCGATTGACTTGACGCCGTAAATGCGTGGCGTCTTGACGGTGAAAATCCGTAGTAGGCAGCGCCGCCCGCTGAAACCCGTGACATTCGTCGAAAGGAATTCGGGCGCAAAGGCGTCGAGTCGTTGATCGAGTTGGTGAGCATCGCCGACGGCATGGACGATCGATGTCAGGCGTGACGACGACCCGTCCGGCAAAGATGCAGTTCGGTTATGCCATTCGCGCCTCGCAATGCCGCGAACGCAGGCATCCTCATTTGCCCCGACGGTTTCGACTACCGACGGCAGTGAAACGACATGGCCGTATGAACCGCGCGGAGGAGCAACGACTCTATTCCGCCCGACAGCGAACCGCAGTGGTGAAAGAACCGCCGAACCGGGTGATCCTTCCGAGGAAAGAACCACCCGTTCTCGCTGTCTCCCGCCGACAATCACGACCTGCGCGAGGCCGCCGTGTCGCCGGATAAGATGCGGCACCGGCTAATCGGCCTGGAGCACGAATCGTTTGGACGGCTCCGGCGACGGCGGAACGCGGTCGCGCTGCAGCGCCCAGGAGGCGATGTTGTGGAACAGCGGCGCCGCGGACTGGCCGCCGCTGCCGTCCGAGCTGCGCACCGGATTGTCCAGCATGAGGCCGATGACGTAGCGCGGATTGTCGGCGGGGGCGATGCCGGCGAAGGTGATGTAGAACGACGAGGTCGAGTAGCACTGGCAGTTCGGGTCGACCTTCTGCGCGGTGCCGGTCTTGCCCGCGATCTGATACCCCTCGATCGCGGCCGGGCCGCCGGTGCCGTTCTCGTTGGCGTTCATGGGATCTCGCTGCACCACCGACTGGAACATGGTGCGCAGCGTCGCGGCGGTCTGCGCGCTCACCACGCGCACCCCGTCGGGCTGGGTCTCCTCGGTGCGGGTGCCGTCCGGCGCGATCTTGGCCTTGATGATGCGCGGCGGAATCCGCACGCCGTCGTTGGCGATCGCCTGGTACATGGCCGTCATCTGCAGCGTGGTCATCGAAAGACCCTGCCCGATAGGGAGATTGGCGAACGTGCCGCCCGACCACTGGTCGCGCGCGGGCACCACGCCCGCGCTCTCGCCCGGCAGGCCGACGCCGGTGCGCTGGCCGAGGCCGAAGCGGTGCACCATGTCGGCGAACCGGTCCTCGCCCACCCGCTGCGCGAGCATCAAAGTGCCCACGTTGGACGACTTTCCGAAGATGCCGGTGGTGGTGTACGGCGCGACGCCGTGGTTCCACGCGTCGTGCACGGTCACCCCCGCCATCCGGATCTCGCCCGGAACCTGGTGCACCTCATCCGGATTGGTCAATCCGTACTCGATGGCCGCGGCGGCCGTGATGATCTTGTTCACCGAACCCGGCTCGAACACCTCGGTCACCGAGGGGTTGTCCATGTCGGCGGCGGCCCAGGTCTGCGGCGACAGCTTGGGGTTGAAGGTGTTGTCGTTGGCCATCGACAGCACCTGCCCGGTCTTGGCGTCGAGCACGACCGCGGAGGCCGAGTTGGCCCCGGACATTTCCCTGGCCTGCTGCACCTGCTGCTGCACGTAGTACTGCAGATCCGAGTCGAGGGTCAGCTCGACGCCGTTGCCGTTCACGGCGTCCTGCTTGTCGCGCCAGCTGCCGGGGATGACCGTGCCGTCGGAGCCGCGGTCATAGGTGCGCGAGCCGTCGGTGCCCGCGAGCACCGAGTCGAGCGAGGACTCGAGGCCGACCTGGCCGTGGCTGTCCCAGCCGGTGACGCCGATGACGTTGGCCGCCAGCGAACCGCCCGGATACTCCCTCGGGTACTGGGCGTCCGCGCCCACCTCGGGAAACTGCGTGCGGATGTCCGCGGCGATTCTGGGGTCGACGCCGCGCGCCAGGTAGAGGAACTTCTCGTCGCTGTGCAGCATCGTGAGCAGCTCCGCCTCCGTCGGCCCCGCCTTCCCGAGCTTGTCGTGCACGGTCTTGGCGATGGCCTTGAGCCGCTCCTCCGGGTCGGGGGCCTTGGGGTTCTTGGCCTTCGCGTCGGCCAGCTGCTGGCGGACCGCGACCGGCTGGAAGTGCAGCTGTTTCGCGGCGATGGTGTACGCGAGCGACTTGCCGTTGCGGTCGGTGATCGGGCCGCGGATGGCGTAGTCGGGCTCGTGCGCGGTGCGCTGTTCCGCGGCCTGCGCGGACAGGCTCGGCGCGTTGATCGTCTGAATCCACAGCAGTTGCAGGGCGACGACGGCGAGGGCGACCAGCATGATGATGCGGCCGGCGCCGAGGCGCCTGCGCAGCGGCTGGTTCTTCTTGGCCGCGGCGGAGCGCGGGGTGGCCGCCCTGTTCGGACCGGGCCCGCGACGCCTGCGCGGCGCGGGTCTGGTCTGCGTCACCGGCCGCCTCCGTCTGGAAGCGCTTGGGGCTGAGGGCTTTCCGCCTGGTCCTGCGCGACATCCACTGGGGGCTGCGCGATTTCGATCTGGTGGGGCTCGGCGGGGGCCTGCGGGGCCGGGCTGACCGGAGCCGGGCTCGCCGGGGCGGCGTTCACCTGGACGTTGTTGGGCGCGGCACCGCTATTGGGCGGGGGCGGCGGGGTGGTGGTCACCGGCACCACGCGTTCACCGCGGGCCTCCACATTGCCGGCCTGCGGGACCGGGGCGGTCGGCGAGACATTCAGCGGGGGCACCGGGGCGCCCTGTGCCGGAGCGGGTTTGCCGATCACGGTCACCGCGCCGTCCGGGGCGAGCACGATGCGGGCCGGGTCCTTGGCCGGGATCATGCCGAGTTCCCGTGCGCGAGCGGCGAGATTGGGCGGCGAGTCGGCCGCCTCGACCTCGCGCAGCAGCGCCGCGCGCTCGTCGGCCAGTCGCTTGTTGGTCGCCCTGATGTCGCCGAGCTGATAGCTGTCCTCCGCGGCGCGGGTGGTCAGCAGCAGGGTGAGGGCGAGGCCACAGCCCAGCAGCGCGATGATCGCCGCGACGAACGGAATGCGCGCCGCCATCACCGATCCCGGCCGCCGCGGCAGTTCCGCTGGGTCCGAACGAATCTCGGCGCGGGTCCGGCGCCGGGCGTAAGCCCGTTGCGCGGCACCCGATTTCACCCGCTCGGATTCGTGGACCCGGCGGGCGATCCGCCCGGGCGCCTCGACGGTCCGCGTCCGTATACTCATACTGCCGTCCCCTCGTGAGTCTGTGCGGGACATCCGGCCTCCCTTGTCCAGGCCCCGCACCCGGTCCGCCGGGCGAGCTCAGGTCTCATCCGGCCTCCTGAATTCGTTCCGCCGCGCGCATCCTTACCGGTGCCGCTCGCGGATTCTCTGTTATCTCCTCCTCGGTCGCCTTCTCCGCGCCACGGGTCAACATCCGGAATTCCGGCCCCATGCCCGGCAATTCGACCGGTAGGTCGACGGGGGTCCTGGAGGCCGCGCGCGGCGCGAACTCCTGCTTGACCACCTTGTCCTCCAGTGACTGATACGACATGACGACGATCCGGCCGCCGACCCGCAGCGCGTCCATGGCCGCGGGCAGCGCGGCGCGCAGCGAGTCGAGCTCGCGGTTGACCTCGACCCGCAGCGCCTGAAAGGTGCGCTTGGCCGGGTGCCCGCCGGTGCGGCGAGTGGCCGCCGGGATCGTCGCGTACAGCAGCTCCACCAGTTCCGCGCTGGTGCTGAACGGTTTCTGCTGCCTGCGGCGCAGCACCTCGGAGGCGATGCGGCCCGCGAAGCGTTCCTCCCCATAGGTTTTCAGCACGCGGGCCAGGTCGCCGTGGCTGTAGGTGTTGAGCACGTCGGCGGCGGTCGGACCGGTGGTCGGATCCATGCGCATGTCCAGCGGCGCGTCGACGGAGTAGGCGAAGCCGCGATCGGCCTCGTCGAGCTGCATCGAGGACACGCCGAGGTCCATCAGGATGCCGGAGACCGACCCGGTCGCGGCGAGTCCCGCCTGCGCCAGCGCCTCGGCGATGCCGTCGTATCGGGTGTGCACCAAGGTGATTCGGTCTGCGAACGGCGCGAGCCGCTCGGCGGCGAGCTTCAGCGCGGCGGTATCGCGATCGAGGCCGACGAGGTGGAGGCCGGGGTAGGTCCGCAGGAAGTGTTCGGCGTGTCCGCCGAGGCCGAGCGTCGCGTCGAGGTAGACCGCGCCGGGCTCGGTGAGCGCGGGCCCGAGCAGCGCGTCGGCTCGCCCGAGCAGAACAGGAACATGGCGGGGCCCGTCCTGTTCACGGTTCACCTCGACCTCCCGGGATCTGCCTCGCGTCGTCGCGCACCGCGCACGGGTCGCCTTGTTCCACAATGCTTGTGCATAAGAAACCGTTGCCGGAGACGAATGCCCCGTGGTCTCTGACCGAACCTCGGCACCTGGCGTCGGGGAAGTACGTCAGGGTCCGCGTCCGGGCAGAGGCCGCGCGGCACTCGTTCGCTCGGGGCTAGAAGATTCCGCCCAGCGACTCGTCTCTCGCTTGCGAGAAGTCCTCCTCGTGCTCGGCGAGGTAGGAGTCCCACGCCTGCTTGTCCCATATCTCGAGGAAATCGACCGAGCCGGTCACCACGCAATCCCGCTGGAGGTTCGCGTAGCGACGATGTTCGGCCGACAACACGATGCGGCCCTGGGCGTCGGGACGTTGTTCGTCCGTTCCGGCCGCCAGTGCCCGGACGAACGCGCGCGCCTGCGGATTACTTCGAGATGCCGCCGCGGCCCGTCGTGCGAGCGCGGTGAACTCTTCTTTCGGGTACACGGCAAGGCTGTGGTCCTGACCCTTCGTGACCATCAACCCTCCCGCCAGATCGTCTCGAAATTTCGCAGGCAACGTGAGTCGCCCCTTGTCGTCCAGCCGAGGTGTGTAGGTACCGAGAAACAACTCGATACCTCCCTAGTCGATCACCTCGATGGTCGGCCTTTCCTGTAGTGCGCGCTCCACATTACCCCACTTTCCCCCACTTTCAATCGAAACTGCCGGTGATCTGGCTCCCGACCCAGACGATTCCGCAGGTCATCCCAGCTATCACTCAGGTGGAGAACTTTTTGCGTGTTCTGCCGACACGCACAGTCCGCATGGACAAAGGCCCGGAAACACCCAGCAAACGCCCAGGTGCCACGTTTGAACGGCCGCCGAGGGGGCAGAGTGGGGGATCTTGTGGGGAAAGGTGGGGAAAGCGCGGCGCACCCACGCGGAGATCACCGCGGGCGTGCGGGTGCCGCGAACGCGAGACGGCGACGCCGCACCGAATCGGTGCGGCGTCGCCGTCTCTGTGCGAGTGTCAGGCTATGAGCGGGTTACTCCTGCTCGAACCTTCGCCGGAATCGGTCCTCCATGCGCTCGGAGAAACCGCCGGACTTGCGTTGGCGCCCACGCTGCCCGGCCGTTCCGCCTGGACCACCGGGCGTGGCGTCGCCGCCGGCCCGATCACCCTTCGCGATGCCCTTGGACGTGCCGACCAGCAGCAGTACGCCCGCGCCGAACATCACGATGAAGCCGATCAGACTGATGATCGGGAAGCCGCCGGGCTTCACCGGAGCGGCGATGCCTGCGACCAGTAGGAACAGACCAAGGACGAACAGGGCCGCAGCCTGGAGTCTGCGACGACTCGAGGTCGAGCGGAGGCGCCCGCCGCGGACGGACGACGCGAACTTCGGATCCTCAGCATAGAGCGCGCTCTCGATCTGTTCGAGCATGCGCTGCTCGTGCTCGGAGAGTGGCACGGTACCTCCCCCGGCACTAGGCGTGGCTGTCGCCTCCGGGTAGGCGACGTGATAGCCGACCTTGGCGGCTATCTGACACCAATGATACGAGTTCGATCAGGGCCGTACCACCTAGTCGCACATAACTATGTGGGCGTGCCGCCTGTCACTATCCGGTCATGCCCCCTGTCCACCCCGGCGCGGGGCGTAACCGAGCCGATGCGGTAAGGAGATCTTCGACGTCGTGCAGGAATGCTCCTACCCGGGAATAGAACTCGTCGGCCTCGTCGTCGTCGATGTCTCGATCGAGTCCCGCCTCCAGCGCGGCCCTGGTCTCCGAGCGGGCGCTGAAATAATCCGCCCACATCACGAACTCGGGCGCGGCGGACTGCATCAGCACCCACGCGTTGCGCGAACGAGCCCGCGGCGCGTTGTCGGCGCCGGTGAGCGCGATCACCGCGCCCGCCCCGCGCAACGCGGCCAGATAGGCCGTGCGGAATCGTTCGCGCGGGTCCCGCTCCCCCGCCGCCTGCATGAGCAGGCCGTCGGCCCGCTGCAGCAGCTTGCCCGCCCGGCCCGGCTGTCCCGGATGTTCGACTCGACCAGACATCGTCGCCAGTCCCTCCGCTATCGCGTACCCGAGGGCCAACACCGCCTTGGTGTGACCGAACAGGTATTCGAACGTTTGAATTGAGATTGAATATAGAGACGCCCACCGACAAACTTCCGCGCCCGCTGTGGACCCGACGAGAGCCATGACCGCCGTCAAGCCCAATCACACCCCCGCACCCGTCGTCGTCGACCTGTCCGTCGCGGCCCTGCGCTCCCGGCTGCACGACGCCCTGGCGGTGTACGTCGCGGCGATGGACTATCCGCGCGGCACCGAACACCATCGCGCGCCGATGTGGACCGAGCACACCACCCGCCCCGGCTGGCAGGCCGTCGCCGCGGTGGTCCCCGACGACTCGGGGCACGTCGACCTACGCTCCTCGCCGATCGTGGCCATCGCCTACGGCTACCGCGGCGCCGCGCACCAGTGGTGGCACCAGCAGGTGCACAGCGGGATGCGGCGCTCCGGCTGGCCGGAAAACTCGACGCGCGAACTGCTTTCGGACTACTTCGAGCTGACCGAGCTGCACGTGCACCCCTCGGCGCAGGGTCTCGGCATCGGCGGCACGCTGCTGGAGCGGCTGCTGCGGGACCGGCCGGAGCGGGCGGTGCTGCTGTCCACCCCGGAGGTGGAGCGGGAGGACAACCGGGCCTGGCGGCTGTACCGGCGCCGGGAATTCACCGACGTGGTGCGGAATTTCGTGTTCGCGGGCGACACCAGGCCGTTCGCCATTCTCGGACGGCGGCTGCCGCTGTGACGGCTGCGCGCGGGTGGGTCACGTGACGGTGATCGTGGTCGGTTCGGGCCACAACGCGCTGGTCGCCGCCTGCTATCTCGCGCGGGACGGGCACGCGGTGGAGGTGCTCGAGCGCGACGAGGTGCTCGGCGGGGCGGTGTCCACCGTCGAGCGGTTTCCCGGGCACCTGGTCGATCGCGGCTCGTCCGCGCACATCATGGTGCGCCACACCGGCATCATCGAGGAGCTGGCGCTCGGCCGGTTCGGGCTGCGCTACATCGACTGCGACCCTTGGGGTTTCACGCCTGGCGACGACGGCCGCGCGCCGCTGGTCTTCCATCGCGATCTGGACGCCACCTGTGCGTCGATCGCCGCCGCCTGCGGTGAACGAGATGCCGTGGCGTATCGGCGTTTCGTGGAGGTATGGGGGCCGCGCAGTGCCAGGGTGATGCGCGCGTTCGGCGGCGGGCCTTCGCCGGGTCGACTGCTGCGCTCGTTCTGGGGGCTGGACGCGAAGGACGGCGGCAGCGCGCTCTCGCGGGAGTTCCTGCAGTCCGGGGATGCGTTGCTGGACACGCTCTTTCAGGACGAGCGGCTCAAGGCCTCGCTGGCCTGGTTCGGCGCGCAGTCCGGCCCGCCGATGTCGGAGCCGGGCACGGCGCCGATGGTGGGGTTCGCGGCGCTCATGCACACGCTGCCGCCGGGACGGGCGGTCGGCGGCAGCGGCGCGTTGAGCGCGGCGCTGGTGGCGCGGCTGCGGTCCGACGGCGGCGTGGTGACCGCG
>NZ_BAGH01000135.1 GCF_000308715.1 Nocardia tenerifensis NBRC 101015 | reverse complement strand
CCGCCGCAGCGCGGCCCTGATCTCGGCCGGGTCCTCGCTGCGCGGGTTGTCGTCGGTGATGATCGCCAGGTCGGCGCCGCGGGCCGCCGCCGCGCCCATCAGCGGGCGTTTGCCCGCGTCCCGGTCGCCGCCCGCGCCGACCACCACGGCCAGGCGCCCCGGCGATTCGGGCGAGTCCGCCGCGAGATGTCCACGCAGCGTGGCGATCACCGACTCCAGCGCGGCGGGCTTGTGCGCGTAGTCGACGATCGCGAGGAAGTTCTGCCCGCGCTCCACTCGCTGCATGCGGCCCGGCACGTCGACGGTGGCCAGCGCGGGCGCGGCGACCGCGGCGTCGACCCCGGCTGCCGCGCACAAGGCGACCGCGAGCAGTGCGTTGGCGACGTTGTAGCGGCCCGGAAGACGCAGCCGCACAGGGACATCGCCGCTCGGCCCGGCCGCGGTGAACTCCTGTTCGCCGCCGTGCGCGGTGATCGGACCCGCCACGCGCCAATCGCCGGATCCCGTGGTGGACACCCTGATCGGGGCTTCGAGCCCGTCCGCGAGCCGGGCGCCCCACTCGTCGTCGACGCAGATCACCGAGGTCCGCGCGGCGACCGGCGAGGTCGGCTCGAACAGCCTGCGCTTGGCGGCGAAGTAGTCCTCGAAGTCCGCGTGGAAGTCCAGGTGGTCCTGCGACAGGTTGGTGAACCCGCCGACCGCGAAGCGGACGCCGTCGACCCGGCCCAGCGCCAGCGCGTGGCTGGACACCTCCATCACCACCGCGTCCACCCCCTGCTCCACCATCAGCGCGAACATCGCGTGCAGCTGCGGGGCCTCCGGCGTGGTCAGCGCGCTCGGCACGCGCCGGCCGCCGATCCTGGTCTCGATGGTGCCGATCAGCGCCGTCGACAGGCCCGCGGCGGCCAGCCCGGCCTCGACCAGATAAGAGGTGGTCGTCTTGCCGGAGGTGCCGGTGATGCCGACGATGCGCAGTCGCTCGGAGGGGTGGCCGTAGATCGTCGCCGACAGCTCGCCGAGCACCGCGCGCGGATCCTCCCG
>NZ_BAGH01000136.1 GCF_000308715.1 Nocardia tenerifensis NBRC 101015 | reverse complement strand
GGCGGGCAGCCCGAAGTGCGCCCGCGCCTCGGCGCGCAGCGCGGCGCGGTCCAGGGTGGTGATCGCGGCGCGGACCGGAATGCCGACGACCTGCGCGCCCGTCAGGCCCGAATCCGGCACGGCCGCAAGTACTCGCGCGGCGCCGCGCGCGCCGACCTTGTTCGCGATGCCGGCCTTGGCGTTCGCCTCGTGCACCACCACGGGCACCTTGCGCCGCCGCCGCAGCGGACCGGGCCCCGCGGCCAGGTACGCGGGCAGCGCGACGTATCCGCCGAAGCCGACGATCACATCGGCCTCGACCGCGTCGATCACCGCCCGGGTCCGCGCCACCGAGGCCCGCACCCGGCCGGGCAGGCGCAGCAGATCCGCGGTCGGCTTGCGCGGCAACGGAACCGGCGGGATGAGCTCGAGCGGATAACCACGCTCGGGAACCAGCTTCGTCTCCAGCCCGCGTTCGGTGCCGAGCGCCGTCACCCGAATCGAATCGTCGAGCCGCCGCAGCGCGTCCGCCACCGCCATGGCCGGCTCGATATGGCCCGCCGTGCCGCCGCCTGCGACGATTACCGAGATCACCTAGATTTTCCTCGTTCTCTTGTGTGGTTGACCGGGTAGCTGGGCTCCCACGCTCTGGTGGCGCGCAGCGAGCTGGTGCCGCGGCTCTCCGGCGAGCGCCGCCGCTCCGGTTGCCGCCGCCCCGGCTCCGACTGGCGGCGCGTCGGCGGCAACGCCTGCGGTCTGCCCTGGCGTGGCGCCTTGCGCTGCGCGGACTTGGCCCGGGCGGCGCCGGCCCGCGCCGGCGAGTACACCTCCGGTTTGGGCAGCCGCAGCAACTTACTGAACCTACCGTCTTGCCCGGCGTGCAACGCGGACACCGCCTCGGGCTCGTGCCGGGCCGCGTTGGCGATGATGCCGAACATGAACAGGGTGATGGCCAGCGACGAACCGCCCGCGGAGACCAGCGGCAGCTGCAGGCCGGTGACCGGGAGCAGGCCGACGACGTAACCGATGTTGATCAGCGCCTGACCGGTGATCCACGTCGTAGCGGTCGCCGTGAGCAGCCGCAGGAACGGATCGACCGAGCGGCTGGCGATGCGCAGACCGGTGTAGACGAACAGCGCGAAGAGCCCGAGCACCAGGGCGCAGCCGAGGAAGCCGAGCTCCTCGCCGATGATGGCGAAGATGAAGTCGTTGTGCGAGTTGGGCAGGTAGCTCCACTTGGCGCGGCTCTGCCCGAGGCCGCGACCCCAGATGCCGCCGTCGGCGAGCGAGTAGAGGGCTTGGCGCGCTTGATAACCCATGCCCTGCGGGTCGTCGCCGGGATTGAAGAACGCGCGCATGCGATCGGAGCGGTAGCCCGCCGACAAGGCGAGCACGCCCGCGGCGATCAAACCGGACACGGTGACCGTCACGAACAGCCGCAGCGGCAGGCCGCCGAACCATAGCAGCGCGGCGACCACGATGCCGAGCGCGATCGTCGTCGACAGGTTCGGCTCGACCACGACGAGCAGACACACCAGCAGACCCGCCGGAACCAGCGGCATCAGAATGTCTTTGAGTCCCGCGTGTTCCGAGCGCCGCGACGCCAGCAGGTGCGCGCCCCAGACGACCAGGGTGACCTTCACGATCTCCGACGGCTGCACGTTGAACAGGCCGAGGTCGATCCAGCGCCGCGCGCCCTGCACCTTGGTGCCGATGCCCGGGATCAGCACCAGCACCAGGCCGAGCACCGAGAGCACGAACATCGGGAACGACCACTGCCGCAACCTTTTCAGCGGAATGCGCAGCGCGAGGTAGAACAGGACCGCGCCGATAGCGGCGTAGGTCGCCTGCTGGTTGAACAACTTGAACGCCGATCCCCCATCGGCATAGGACTCGACGCTCGACGCGGAGAGCACCATCACCAGGCCGAGCACGGTGAGCAGGGTGGCGATGGTGACGACCAGGTGAAACGACGCGAGCGGCCGCGCCAGCCACGCGACGAACCTGGCCCCGGCGCCCATTTGCTCTCGCCGCCGAGCCGTCTGTGTCGCAGTCGCGCCGCTCATCGCCCCTCCACGGTTGTGCCCCTGAGCTCGCGGCGCTCTATCCGATTCACGCCACTCACGAGGCCTCCATGGTCACACTGCGCTGCCGCCTCCGGCCCCTGAGCTCGCGGCGTGGCGTCATAGCTGCCGCCCGACGTCACCGTCTTCCAGTGCGTGCACCGCCGCGGCGAAACTGCGGCCCCGGTGCGTGTAGTCGGTGAACATGTCCAAGGATGCCGCCGCGGGGGCGAGCAGAACGGTGTCGCCGCGACTGGCATAGCTCGCCGCGACCCGCACGGCGCGCGCCATGACTACGTCGGCCTTATTGGTACTCGACGCGTCACCCATCCCGCCATCGTCTCCCGCGATCAGCTCGATGACCGGGACCTCGGGCGCGTGTCGCGCCAACGCGGTCGCGAACACCGGCGCGTCGGCCCCGATCAGCACCACGGCGACGAGCCGTTCGGCCACCTCTTCGACCAGGTCGTCGAGGTGCGCGCCCTTGAGCTGCCCGCCGGCCACCCAAACCACCTGCGGGTGCGCGAGAATCGCGGTGCGCGCCGCGTGCGGGTTGGTCGCCTTGGAGTCGTCGATGAAGTCGACCCCGCCGACCTCGCGCACGAACGCCGACCGATGCGGGCCGACCCGATGCTCGATCAGCCCCTCCCGGATGAACTGCGGCGCGACGTCGATGGCCCTGGTCAGCGCGGACGCGGCGAGCGCGTCGGCGACCCCGGCGGGTCCCGGTGGGCTGATGTCGCCGACCTCGGCGAGTATCGCGGCCTTGGTGAACGCGCGGTCGAGCAGCTTGCCGTCGACCACGCCGAGCTCGCCGTCGGCGGGCACGCCGATCTTGAAGCCGACGGTGCGCCGCGCCTTCGAGCGACGCGCCAGCGAGGCCGCCACCGGATCGTCGAGCCCGACCACGCCGACGCGGCCGACCAGCGCCCGCGCCTTGGCGGCGGCGTACGCGTCGAGTCCGCCGTGCCAATCCAGGTGATCCTCGGCCACATTGAGCACCACGCCCGCCTCGGGACGCACCGACGGCGCCCAGTGCAGCTGGAACGAGGACAGTTCGACCGCGAGCACCTGCGGACCGGGGTTGCGCCGCAACGCGTCGAGGATCGGCAGGCCGATATTGCCGCACGCGACGCTGGGGATGCCGGCGGCGCGCAGGATGGCGTGCGTCATCTGGGTGGTGGTGGTCTTGCCGTTGGTTCCGGTGATCACCAGCCACTTGCGGACCGGCCCGTAGATCCTGGCTTGATCCACCCACCAGGCGAATTCGACGTCGCCCCACACCGGCGTGCCCTCGGCGACCGCCGCGGCGAGCACCGGCGAGTCCGGCCGCCAGCCCGGACTGGTGATCACCAGCGCGAACCGGCTCCAGTCGGTGGATTCCAGTTCCACGCAGGTGGCGATGTCCAGGCCGAGCTCGGCCGCCTCGGCCAGCGCCGCGGCGCCGCCGTCGGTGACCACCGGGCGCGCGCCGATATCGCGCAGCGGCTCGACGAGCGAGCGTCCCGATATGCCCCAGCCCGCGACGAGAACGTCACGGCCGCGCAGGAATTCGAGCATGGGCCCTGGTGATCGCAGGGCCCGGGGGGAATGTTCGACCATCGCTAGTTCACCCGACCGCAGAGAGATATTCGCTGTAGAACAAGCCGAGCCCGACGGCCGAAGCCATCGCGGCCAAGAGCCAGAACCTGATGATCACCGTAGTCTCGGCCCACTTGCTCAGTTCGAAGTGATGATGGAACGGCGCCATCTTGAACAGCCGGTTGCGCGTGGTGCGGTACACCGCCACCTGCAACACCACCGACAGGGTCTCGGCCACGAACAGCGCGCCGATGACGATCATCAGCAGCTCGGTCCGTGTCGTGATGGACAGTCCGGCCAGCATGCCGCCGAGCGCCAGCGAGCCGGTGTCACCCATGAAGATCTTGGCGGGCGCGGCGTTCCACCACAGGAACCCGACGCAGGCCGCCGCGCCCGCGGCGCAGACCAAGGCCAGGTCGAGGGGGTCGCGCACGTTGTAGCAGCCGACCTCGGCCTTCGTCTCGCAGGCGTGGTAGTACTGCCAGAACGTGATGACCACGTAGCCGCCGAGGACCAGGCTCATCGATCCGGCGGCCAGTCCGTCCAGGCCGTCGGTCAGGTTCACCGCGTTGGACCAGGCCACCACGACGAGGCAGACGAAGACGAGGAACACGACGACGCCCATCGTCACCGTGGAGATGTCGCGCACGTAGGACAGGTGCCTGCTGGCCGGTGTGAGCCCGCTCGCGCCGCGGAATTGCAGTGCGAGCACGCCGAAGACGACCGCGGCGGTCAGCTGACCGAGGTACTTGCCCGCGGCGGTGAGGCCGAGGTTGCGCTGCTTGCGGATCTTGATGAAGTCGTCGACGAAGCCGACGCCGCCGAGCGCGGTGGCCAGACCGAGAACGAGCAGGCCGGAGGCCGACGGGCCGTCCGCGCGGTAGCCGATGCCGATCAGGTGTGAGCCGAGGTAGCCGGCCCACATGCCGATGATGATGGCGACGCCGCCCATGGTCGGGGTGCCGCGCTTGGCCTGGTGGCTCGCCGGGCCGTCGACCCGGATCTCCTGGCCGAAACCCTGCTTGGCGAACATCTTGATCAGCAACGGGGTCAGCAGGATCGATACGGCCAGCGCAATCGCCGCCGCGAATAGGATCTGTCTCACGACTGAGCCTCGCTCACTCCACTGCCTCCGTGCTTCCCCTGCGTCCGCTGGATGGCTCCGATGTGATCAAGTGTTCGGCGACCTCCCAGAGGCCGACCGACTTCGACGCCTTGACCAGCACCACATCCCCCGCCTCGACTTCGTCGTCGAGCAACGCGATGGCCGCGCCGATGTCGGGCACGAGGATCGACTCCTCGCCCCATGAGCCTTCCATCACGGCTCCCTGATGCATCGCGCGGGACGGTCTTCCGGTGCCGACCACGACGAGCCGGTGCACGTCCAGCCGCACCGCGAGCCGGCCGATCCGGTCGTGCTCGACGACGGATTCCTCGCCCAGCTCGCCCATCTCGCCGAGCACGGCCCAGCTGCGGCGCGGCTTGTCGCCCGCGCGCGACATGGTGACCAGCGCTTTGAGGGCGGCGCGGACCGAGTCCGGGTTGGCGTTGTAGGAGTCGTTGACGACCGTCACCCCGGCCGCGGTGGTCCGCACGTCCATCCGGCGGGCGGACGCGGCGCGCGCGCCGGACAGCGACGCCGCGATGGTGTCGAGGTCGGCGCCGCACTCGAGGGCGACCGCGACCGCGGACAGCGCGTTGCCGACCTGGTGTTCGCCGTGCACCGCCAGCTGGATCGGGGTGCTGCCCGCCGGGGTGTGCAGGGTGAAACCGGGGCGGGCCTGGTCGTCGAGGCGGATGTCGGTGGCCCGCACGTCGGCGGTGTCGGACTGACCGACCGCCACCACGCGCGCGGTGGTCCGGGTGGACATCGCGGCGACCTGTGGATCGTCGGCGTTGAGCACGGCCAGCCCGGACGACGGAAGCGCCTCCACCAGTTCGCCTTTGGTCTTGGCGATGGCCTCGCGGCTGCCGAACTCGCCGAGGTGCGCGGTGCCGACGTTGAGCACGACGCCGATGGTCGGCGGCGCGACCCGGGCCAGCGCCGCGATGTGACCGGGCCCGCGCGCGGACATCTCGAGCACGAGGAAACGGGTATCGGCGTCGGCGCGCAACGCGGTCCACGGATGGCCCAGTTCGTTGTTGAACGAACCCGGCGGCGCCACAACGGGTCCCAGCGGCGCGAGCACGGCCGCGAGCAGGTCCTTGGTCGAGGTCTTCCCGGAGGACCCGGTCACCCCGACGACGGTGAGAGTTCCCGCCGCCGTGAGCCTTTGCACGCTGGCGCGCGCCAGGGCGGCGAGCGCGGCGAGCACCGCGGCCCCCGAACCGTCCGAATCACCGGCCAGCGCAACGGAACTGGACGGCACCGAGCCGGGGTCCGGCGCGACGACGATGGCGGGCACGCCCACCGGGCGGGCCGCGAGCACCGCGACCGCGCCTGCCTCGACCGCCGCGGCGGCCCAGTCGTGACCGTCCGACCGCTCACCGGGCAGGGCGAGGAAAAGATCACCGGAACCGATTCGGCGCGAATCGAACTCCACCGAACCGGTCACCCGAACCCCGGGGTCGGGGACGTCGTGCAGCGTGCCGCCGACGACGTCCGCGATCTCCCGCAGTGTCATCTCGATCATGAAACCGTCAAGTCCTCCGCGTCCGCGTTGTGCGGACTTCGCTTGTCCAGTGCCGCCGCGAGCACGTCGCGGTCGTCGAAGGGGTGCTTCACACCCCGGATCTCCTGCCCCGCCTCGTGACCCTTGCCCGCAACCAGTATCACGTCGCCGGGCTCGGCCCAATCCACCG
>NZ_BAGH01000137.1 GCF_000308715.1 Nocardia tenerifensis NBRC 101015 | reverse complement strand
CACGCTGCCGCCGGCGCGGAACCGGCCGGACGACGGCGCGGTCTCGATCCGGGTGGGCCGGCGCGTGTCGTAGCGGTCCTCGCCGTAGGGCTCGTCGGCGTACTCCGCGCGACGGGAAACCGGGTAACCGGCCTTGTAGGGCGACTTGTACGCGGGCTCCGGGTAGTCGGCGTCCTCGCGGTCGAAGCCGTCGGCCCCGTAATGGTCTGGGGCGTAACGATCTTCGGCGTAGCGGTCGGGGCCGTAGGCGTCGCGGTCGGGGTAGTCGCGGGGCCTTGACCGACGCGCGACGCGATCCTCGCCGCCGCGGGGACCGCGATCGTCGACGTAGTCGTCCTCGTAGTCCTCGAGCGGAACCATGCCGAAGTACGCCTTGAACTTGTGCAGCGTACTCATGACACCCCCTCGCCGGCGCTCGGCTCCACCATGACCACGAAAGTGGTTGCGGCCATTGGCCGCGTGCCGCGATCGCTCATGACCTGACCTCGCCGACGCTCGGCGCAGTCATGACCACGATGGTGGCTGCGTCGAGAACTCGCTCGCTGCGCTCGCTCATATTGGTCGACCTTCCTTCGGCCCCGGTGGCGGCCGGGTGTTGAAGTCTTGCTCAGCCCTCGTCAGCCTCAAGCATATGTGTCGAATGTGACTGATGAGGTTTCTTTGCTACGCCGAGGTTATCGGTCGAGCGCCCATCAAGGCGGTACCGACACGCACACACGTGGACCCGTGTTCGATGGCGGATTCCAGATCGCCCGACATTCCTGCGGAAAGTTCTGTCGCGCCGGGATGCTCGGCGAGCACCATCGTGTGCAATGTCGCAAGTCGTGCAAATGCCGCATCAGACTCAGCCCCCAATGGCGGAATGGCCATCAGACCGGACAGTCGTAATCCCTCCGACGCCGCGACATGTGCGGCGAGCGCGAGCAATTCGGCGGGCGCGACACCACCGCGCGACGGGTCTTCGTCCAGGCTCACCTGCAGCAGGACGCGCACCGGCGCGGTGCGCTCCCCCGCGTCCAGCGCGGCGCGCGCGCCGGCGTCAAGTGCCGTTGCCAACCGTTCGCTGTCGACCGAGTGCACGGTGTGCGCCCACCGGGCCACGACCTTCGCCTTGTTGCGTTGCAGGCGGCCGATCATGTGCCACTGAACATCAGGGAGTCCTTCGTCACCTTGGGCGCTATACCCGTCATCTCCAGCACTATGCCTGCCATCTTCAGTGCTCTGCCTGACACCTTCGGCGCTCTGCCGCACCAAATTTGGCAGTGCTGCCACCTTCGCGGTGGCCTCCTGCTCGCGGGACTCACCGAACTCGCGGCGGCCGAGGCGATAGAGGATCGCCACGTCCTCGGCGGGGAAGAATTTCGTCACGGGGAGTAGACGCACCGAGTCTGCCGCGCGCCCCGCCGCGAGACAGGCCGCGTCGACCCGCTGGAGCAGCGCGGCGAGATTGGTGGCGAGTTCGGCGGTGCGCGCATCCACCCGCGCCGCAACGGTTTCCGAGCTCATCACCGCGCCTCCGCCCAGATCACGCTGGCGAGCCGTCCGGTCGGCGCACCGCGGCGATGGCTGAACAGGGTGCGATCCTCGATCGTGCAGCGCGGGTCCACGGCCACCCCGGCCACGCCCGCTTCGATGAGCTGCCTGCTGATTCCGGCGCGCAGATCGAGGGACGGGGTGTTGCGCACGGTGGTCGCGGCGCTGCCCGGCAGATGCTTCTCGACGTCGGCCCGCATGGCGGCGGGCACCTCGTACTGTCGCCCCGAGGCGGCCGGGCCGAGCAGCGCCCCGATCCGATCCACCCGCGCGCCGAGGGACTCCATCGCCTCGAGCACCTTGGGCACGATGCCGATGCGCGCGCCGATCCGACCCGCGTGCACGGCGGCGAGCACGCCCGCCTCGTCGTCGGACAACAGGATCGGCACGCAGTCGGCGGTCAGCACCACCAGCGCGAGGCCGGGCACGTTCGTCACGATCGCGTCGGTGGCGGGCACCGGCTCGGCGCGCGGGCCGTCGACGATCTCGACATTGCGCCCGTGGATCTGCTCCATCCACACCAGCCGATCCGGCGTCAGCCCGATCCCCTCGGCCAGCCGATCCCGGTTGCGCCGCACCGTCGCCGGGTCGTCCCCCACGTGATCCCCGAGATTGAACGACTCGTAGGGCGGCGCCGAAAACCCGCCCGCCCTGGTCGTAGTCACTCGTCGAACGGTCAACGTGCCGGCAGAAGTCATGCCTCGAGCCTAGTAGCGCCGCGCGGGCGGGGAGCGATCAGCCGAGGGGCGCGAAAGGCTCGCGACAACCGATCACGCCTGTGCACCCGTAACGGGTTGCCGCACTGCGCCATGCGGGCGCCGGCGCCAACGAGATCCGCACCCGTCCCAGGCATCTGGAAGGGTGCGGATGGCGAGGCTGAATCTTCGCGACGGTTACCTGCGCATGAAGGACGGCACATCCACATCGTCGTCATCGTCGTCGGGGGGCTCGATGTGGGTGCGGGTGTTGTTCGTGACGGTGGGGTCGGTCAGGCGGGTGCGGTCGGTATCGCGGTAGCTCGGGACGGCGCCGCGGGTGGAGGGAGTGGTGCTCGGGGTGGTGGACGCGAGGTCGGTGCCGCGGGCGGCGACCTCGCTGGTGCGGTTCTGGCCGATCTCGCCGGCGCGGACCGTCCCGATGGTGCCGCGGGTGGTGGTGTCGAAGGTGCGCCGGGCGGGGCCGCCGCCGTCGAAGCCTGCGGCGATCACGGTGACGCGCACCTCGTCGCCGAGCGAGTCGTCGATCACCGTGCCGAAGATGATGTTGGCCTCGATGTGCGCGGCCTCCTGGACCAGCGACGCGGCCTCGTTGATCTCGAACAGGCCGAGGTCGGAGCCGCCCGCGATAGACAACAGCACGCCGTGCGCGCCGTCCATGGACGCCTCGAGCAGCGGCGAGTTGATCGCCGACTCGGCGGCCTTGACCGAGCGGCCCTCCCCGCGCGCGGAGCCGATGCCCATGAGCGCGCTGCCCGCGCCGGACATCACGCTCTTGACGTCGGCGAAGTCGACGTTGATCAGGCCGGGGGTGGTGATCAGATCGGTGATGCCCTGGACACCGTTGAGCAGCACCTCGTCGGCCGAGCGGAACGCGTCCATCAGGCTGACCGCCGCGTCGCCGAGCTGTAGCAGCCGGTCGTTGGGGATCACGATGAGCGTGTCGCAGGACTCGCGCAGTTGGTTGATGCCGGTCTCGGCCTGGCCGCCGCGGCGCTTGCCCTCGAACGAGAACGGCCGGGTGACCACGCCGATGGTCAGCGCGCCGAGCTTGCGCGCGATCTGCGCGACGACCGGGGCGCCGCCGGTGCCGGTGCCGCCGCCCTCGCCCGCGGTGACGAAGACCATGTCGGCGCCCTTGAGCACCTCTTCGATCTCGTCCTTGTGATCCTCGGCGGCTCGGCGGCCGACCTCGGGGTCGGCGCCGGCGCCGAGGCCACGCGTGAGCTCGCGGCCGACGTCGAGCTTGACGTCGGCGTCGCTCATCAGCAGGGCCTGCGCGTCGGTGTTGACCGCGATGAACTCCACACCTTTGAGGCCCTGTTCGATCATCCGGTTGACGGCATTCACACCGCCGCCGCCGATACCGACGACCTTGATCACGGCAAGGTAGTTGTGCGGGGGCGTCATGGGCTCTCGCCTTCCTTCGATCTAAAGCCTGTCGTTTTCGGATACGAGACACTGCGCCCGTTCCAGTGGGCCGAGCTTCGCCTGAGCGGCTTCACTCAGCGAACCGCCGCCCGGGCAAACCCTAAACCTCAACCATAGGGTTAGCGTTATGTCAAGTATCCGACTGCTGCGGAACGCTATTCGCCGCCGCCGCAATACGCGCGCAGGCGCGCCGAAACGGGAGACAGAATCTTGTGTGATCCCTCTCGTCTCGCAGCGCCGCACGACGTATGGTGAACGGTTGCCCCCCGACGCTCGGTTCCCGGCGCGAGGGCCGGTGCCGTGAACGTCAGGCCCGGAGGCGGCGGCTCGCGCGACCGCGGTGGGCCGGCGAACGCCACCCGTCGAACACTGCAATTCGACGCGGGCGCAATGGGTATCGCTCACTTTACCGTGACCAGGTTCGGACTGGACACATCGAACACCGTTCCGGGGCGGGTCAGCAACGGAAGCACGACCGCCGACTTGCGTGCGGCGTCGTTCATCCCACCCCAGACTACAGTGCGCCCATCCTTCAGATTGAGGGAAATATCCGAAATGGACCGTGCCACAACCTCGTCCACCTGAATGGCCAGCGCGGGCGGCACCGCGGCGATCACCGCGACCGCGGCCTTGGTCACGGGGGCGTCGCTGGCCGGGTGATCGGTGACGAGTTTGGGCACGCCGATCGGCGCGTCCTCGATCGCGAACTCCACGCTCTCCGCGTCGAGCAGGTGCGCGCCCTGCGGACTCTCGAAGTACAGCGCGGGCGCCCGCTCGACCACGGTCACCCGCACGGTCGAGGGAAAAACGCGCTGCACCCGCGCCGTGCGCACCTTCGGAATGCTTGCGACACGCCGGGCGATGGCGGTGGTGTCGATGCGCAACATCGAGCGCCCCGAAGGGATTTCGAGGAGCTCGCGCACCTGCTGCTGGGGCACCGCCACCACGCCCTCGATCTTGACCGTGCGCACCGAGAGCACCGGCGTGAACAGGGCGACGCCGGCGACAACCGCAAGAACGCACACGCCCAGCAATCCCCACAGCGAGACCCGCCGCCACCCGTCCGAACCGAATCGCACACCGGCCGATCGCGCCCGCTGACCCCGGCTCACGCCCTCACCGCCCGTACTGAGGGCGCGCCCGTAAGCCGTCGAGGATCTGGCTGCCGAGCATGGTCACATCGCCCGCGCCCATGGTGATCACGACGTCACCGGGCAGCGCGAGCTTGGCGACCTGACGGCCGACCCGCGACATATCCGGCTGGTAGTGCACGGGTTTCGTGACCGCCTGCGCGACCAGCGCGCCGTTCACCCCGGGCAGCGGTTTCTCCCGCGCACCGTAGACGTCGAGCACGACCACCTCGTCCGCCAGGCTCAGCGCGGCGCCGAAGTCCTGCGCGAACGTCGCGGTGCGGCTGTAGAGGTGCGGCTGGAAGACCACGATCACCCGGCCCTGCCGCGACCTGGCCCCGTCGCGCGCCTCCTGCTGAACCAGCTCGGCGGCGGCGCCGAGCACGGCGCGCACCTCGGTCGGGTGGTGCGCGTAGTCGTCGAAGACGCGCACCCCGTTCTCCCTGCCGGCGAACTGGAACCGGCGGTGCACACCGCCGAAACCCTCCAGGCCCTGGATGATCTCGTCCACGTCGGCCCCGGTCGCCCGCGCGGCGAGCAGGGCGGCCAGCGCGTTCAACGCCATGTGCCTGCCCGGCACCGAGAGGCGCAAGGTGCGCGGAGCGGTCTCGTCGGCGAGCTGGAACTGGGCGATGCCGCCGACGTCGCGGGGCTCCCAGCTGTGCAGCCGCACGCCGACGGGCACCGGCGCGTCGGCGAGCGCGCCGGAGCCGTAGCCGAGCACGCGAATGTTCTTCTCGGCCAGGCGCTGTCCGACCCGCTGGGCCAGCGCGTAGGAGCCCGGATCGTCCAGGCAGACGACCAGCAGGCCGCCCTCGGCGAGCCGGTCGGCGAAGTCGTCGAAGACCTGGACGTAGGCCTCGTCGGTGCCGAAGTAGTCCAGGTGGTCGGACTCGATATTGGTGACCACGGCGACGTCGGGTTCGTACTGGAGCAGCGATCCGTCGCTCTCGTCGGCCTCGGCGACGAAGATGTCGCCGGTGCCGTGGTGGGCGTTGGTGCCCGCCTCGTTCAGCTCGCCGCCGACGGCGAAGGACGGGTCGAATCCGCAGTGCTGCAACGACACGATGAGCATCGAGGTGGTCGAGGTCTTGCCGTGCGTGCCCGAGACGAGCAGGGTGCGATGCCCCTGCATCAGCGAGGCGAGGACGGCCGGGCGCAGCAGCACCGGGATGTCGCGCCGATTCGCCTCCATCAGTTCGGGATTGGTCTTCGGGATGGCCGCGTAGGTGGTGACCACCACGGTCGGGCCGCCGGGCAGCAGGTCGAGCGCGCTGGCGTCGTGGCCGATGCGCACCTGTGCGCCCCGCGCGCGCAGTGCGAGCACGCCGCGGCTCTCCTTGGCGTCCGAGCCGGAGACCGCGCCGCCGCGGGAGAGCAGGATCCGCGCTATGCCCGACATTCCCGCGCCGCCGATGCCGACCATGTGCACCCGCGCCAGCGCGGGCGGCAGGGCCGAGAGATCCTCATCCACCGGCCACCTCCAGCACGATCCGCGCCACCGCGTCGGCGGCGTCCCGGTGCCCCGCGCCGGCCGCGGCGCGGCCCATCTCGATCAGCCGTGCGGAGTCCATGAGCAGCGGAATCACCTCATTGATCACGTATTTCGGCGTCAGCTCCGAGTCCGGGACAATTCTGCCACCGCCCTGCCGGACGACGGGTCTGGCGTTGAGCTCCTGCTCGCCGTTGCCGTGCGGGAGCGGCACGTAGAAGGCGGGCAGCCCGACCGCCGACACCTCGGCGACGGTCATCGCGCCCGACCGGCACACCACCGCGTCGGCGGCGGCGTAGGCGAGATCCATCCGGGAAAGATACGGCACCGCCACATAGGGCGCGCCGTGCTCCGCTGTCGCGGCGACGTCGAGGGTGTTCTTCGGTCCGTGCGCGTGCAGCACCGAGATGCCCGCCGCGGCGAGTTGCGGCGCGGCGCCCGACACCGCCTCGTTCAGGCTGCGCGCGCCCTGCGAGCCGCCGAACACCAGCAGC
>NZ_BAGH01000138.1 GCF_000308715.1 Nocardia tenerifensis NBRC 101015 | reverse complement strand
CATCGGAACCCGCATATTGCGCCACGACGGGGACGGCCCGATATCAATCGGGTCCACGCTGCCGAGCGCCGCCGCCGTGCCGTCGGCGCCGGCTCGACCGTACTCGAGGCGCACCTCCTGGCCGGGGTGGACGATGCCGTCGCTGTCGACGTGCCGGATGCGCCCGGCGACCGCGATCGAGACGAGCTCGCCGCGACTTCCGTTGGTGGCGTCGGGAAGTCGATACCAGCCGGTCGTCAGTTCCGCGGGCACCTGCGCGCCGTCGCGGTAGCTGCCCAGCACCGGCGTGGTCGCCGGGTCGAGGCCGAAGGGCAGCGGCACGCTGCTGCCGTTGATGCCCGCGCCCGACGTACCCGCCTCGGAGCCGGGCGATTTCGATCCGGCCTTCGGGTCGGCCGTGTCGCCGGAGTCGGCGCTGGAGACGGAGTTTGCCTTGCCCGTGGTGGATTCGACCTCGTCGGAGGTGAGGTCGGCGGCCACCCCGTTCGGCGTGAAGCCGGTCGAGTCGGCGCCGGCCAGCGCGGTCGCCGCGTCGCCGGACAGCGGGCGCAGCACCGACGCGTTGGGATCGGTCTCGATCAGCACCTTGTCGGCCAGGCCGCAGCCGCCGGTGGTGGCGGACAGGTTCGACTGCGCGATCGAGTACGAGGGATACTGCGCCACAGCGGCTTTCGCGAACGACAGCACCTCGAACAGCACCATGGCGGCCGCGACGACGGCGAGCACGGGGACGCGCGCGATCCGGCCGGGCACCGAGGCGGGGCGCGGCTGGGTCTCCGGGCGGATGTGGAACCAGGCCGCGACGGCGAGGGCGAGCACCGAGAGCCCGGCGGCGAAGGTGGACAGCCCGAAACCCGCGAACGTCGGCGGCTTGTCCCACCACGGGATGCCCCAGGCCGACACGTACCAGTAGCCGTTCGCGCCGACGAAGGTCAGCGCCAGCGCGAAGAACATGGCCGCGGCGAACAGCGCCCGGTTGCGCAGCGGGCGCATGACGGCCGGGCTGATCGAGACGGCGGTGAGCGCCGCGACGCAGGCGGCCAGGCCGGCGAAGACGCCGAACTGGTGGGTCCACTTGGTCGGCGAGAACATCATCAGCACCATCGCGGCGACGGTGATGCCGACGAGCCTGCGGCCCGGACCCAGCGCGGTCCCCGGGATGCGACCGCCCCGGCGCAGCATGGTGACCACGCAGACCGCCAGGCCGAGCAGCAGCATGAACATGCCGAACCGCCGGGTGAGCCAGCCGTCGGCGTTGATCTGGAGCAGGTACTGGTAGCGCAGGAACTCGAAGAACCAGGACTCGCCGGGGCCGATCCGGCCGTGCACGTAGAACATCTCGAGCGCGCCGGCCAGGGTGCGATCCGCGAAAACCACGGTGAGCACCGCGAGTCCGGCGGCCAGCAGGGGCAGCAGCAGCGCGAGATATCCGGTGCGCTTGGCCCGGCTCATGAGCACCGAGGTGACGGTGCGTGCCCCGGCGGCGAGCGCGCCGACGCAGATCAGGCCGGACGGCGCGACGGTCAGGGTCAGCGCCGCGACGACGATGGCCAGCGCGTAGGGCAGCAGCCGCCGGGTCGCGATGGCCCGCTCGACCGAGGCCCAGGTGAGGATGACGCCCAGTGCCACAAAGGGTTCTGCGCGCAGGCCGTTGTTGTACGGCATCCAGAACGCCAGGAAGATCAGGGCGGCGGTCCACGTGACGATCCGGTTGTCGCGCAGCACCGCGCCGAGCCGGGGCAGGATCTCCCGGCTGATCACCCACCAGGTGATGACGCCGACGAGCAGGGTGGGTAGTCGAACCCAGGGACTCGCCGACGACACGTGCGACAGCAGCGAGATCATGTCGGTGTACGGGGTGTAGAACGGGCCCTCGTCGACGCTGAACCAGCGGTAGTAGTTCGACATGAACCCGGAGCTCTGCGAGGCGCGCGCCATGCCGAGGATGTAGCCGTCGTCGGAGGTGTTGGCGCCGATGAAATGCCACACCAGCAGCGTGGCGAAGACCAGGTAGTCCGCGGGGCGCAGCCGCCACCAATGGGTCGGCAGGAACCGCCGGCGCCGCCGGCCGTCGGCGCTGTCCAGCCGGTACAGCGCGACCAAGGCGACCAGCGTGGCCAACGCGGCCAGCACCATCGCGGTCAGCTTCAACGCGCTCGGCGACGACGAAAAGCGGGAATCCACTTGCACATTCACGTGCAACCCGGCCGGGGCCGCGCCGTTCAGCTCACTGAAGACGCCGACGACCTGCGGGCGGACATCGGTCGTGAACTCCCGGTCCGAATCGGCGATGCCGGGCACCGAGACCGTGGTCCGTTCGGTGCCCATCTCGACGCCGATCGAGCAGGCTTGCTCGCGCACGGCGCTCAGCGGCGACGACCACAGCAGCATGTTGCGCGAGACCACGTCGACGCGGCCCGCGCGATCCGCCGCGTCGGGCACGACCTTGACGACGAACCCGTAGCGCTCCAGATCCGGCGACTGGCGCGGAATCGTGGACACCACAATGCCGCCCGTATCGGCCAGCGCCGCGACGGCGGCACACGGAATCCGCGCGGAGAGGTTCATCGGCGCGTACGTGATCAGCGGCGCCGTCACGGAGGTGACCGCCGCCGTCTGCGGCCACGCCACGCTCGCCTGGTCCTGCCGGACCGGCAGGAACGGAATCGACACCGCCGTGAGCACCGCGAGCAGCCCACTCACGATCGCCAGCAACCGAATTCGACGCGACGCCACGCCCACCGGCTCCGCGTTCGGCTCCTGCCGGTCACCCCGCTGCGCCGACGATCGGGTCGATTCACGCACAGCGTCACTGACAGTCACGACGGTGGATGCTAGCGCGAAATCATCGGATGACACAGAGTCCCAGCTATCAGCCCTCGAAACACATACTCAGCCTGCATATTCGGCGTCGGAACGCACACTCGGCGCCGCGGCCGACGGACGCACCGCCGGCCGCGGCGGCGCGAACTAGCCGCAGGCCGTGGAGGTCTGGCCGAGGTTGGTCAGCATGGCGCAGGCCCAGGACTTCTGGATCTTCCACTTGCCGTTGTCCGCGACGAACGGCACGTCGACGATGTTCTCCTGGCCGTTGACCACGAACTTGGCCTTCGCGTTGACGCTGTCGCCGAAGCTGGAGACGTCGGTGACCTCGATCTTCACGTCGGCGCCCTGGGCGGCCTGCGAAAGCCGGTCCGGCAGGGTCGGGTCGGCCTCGGCGCCCTGGACGCCGTCCAGCTTCTCGGCGGCCGGGACCGACGGATCGAGCGCGCGGCCCAGGGCGGTGTTCAGCTCCGCGACTGTCGGGACCGGCGGCAGGTTCGCGGTGTTGGCCGACGACGACGCCTTGGCGCTCGTCGACGTCTTGGCGGCCGGCTTGCTGTCCTTGTCGTCGCTGCCGCACGCGGTCATGCCAAGCGCGGCAACGACGGCCAAGCCGGCGATCGCGATGCGTCCAGTCTTACGAAGCTTCAACTGCTCGTCCTTTGCGTTCGAGTAGGTCCGTGTCATGTCCACCAATGGCAGCCTCTCCCGACCGGCAGCGCTGCACGAGCACCCAGGCTACCGGCACGCCAAGACCACCGCGTGGACCCACACGGGACTGACTGATGTCGTCGGCAGCGAACGTAGCCGGTGGGCTCGGCGATGTCGAGCCGTCCCCCGGCCGGGTCACCGAAGACTGTGCAGCGGATCGGCTCTGGTCAGGCCGGGGTCGTCGGCGGGGAACGTGCGGGCCGGGCCGGGGCCCGTGGACCGGGTCTCGAAGCGCACGGTCACCACGCCGTAGCCGCTGCCCTGCACCCAGCCGTGGCCGAACTCGGGATGCTCGACGTCCATGCCCGGACGCCAGAGCGGGCCGGGCGCGGCCGCGAGCGGTGTGCTCCCCTCCTCCTCCGGTTCGTCCTCGGCGGCCGGCTCCTCGGCGACGGGCGCCTGATCCAGTTCGGGGAACAGGGATTCCTGGCGCACGGTGGACAGCCCGCCGTAGCCGACGCCGACCAGCCGGATCGGGCCGAGCTCGGCGGGGTCGATCGCGGACCGCTGCGCGGCGGTGGTGAGCGTGACCAGGTCCTCGGTCGCGTACGGCAGGGTGAACGAGCGCGTCACGATGCTCATATCGGACTTGCGCAGTTTGAGCACGACGGTGCGGGCGGCGCGCCCGTCCTTGGCGAGGCGGCGATGCGCGGCCGCCGCCATCGACTCGATGGCGGGGCGCAGCTGGGCGAGCGTGACGATGTCGGTCTCGAAGGTGGTCTCGGCGCTGATCTGCTTGGCCTCGTTGCGCTCGGCGACCGGCCGGTCGTCGACGCCGCGGGCCAGCCGGTGCAGCGCGGCGCCGACGCTGCCGCCGAGGATCGACATCGCCTCGGACTCCGGCAACGCGGCGAACGCGCCGACGGTCTCGATGCCGAGCGAGCGCAGCCGGTGCTCGGCCACCGGGCCAATCCCCCACAGCTTGCGCACCGGCAGCGCGGCCAGCATGGCCGGCTGCTCGACCGCCGAAACCACCCGTATCCCATCGGGTTTGGCGAGCGCGGAGGCGATCTTCGCCAGCTGCTTCCCGGTGCCCGCGCCCACCGAGGCGGTGAGCCCGGTGCGTTCCCGCACCAGCGCCCGCAGCTCCGCGCAGAACTGCTCCACCCGCGCGACCGTCGCGCCCGCCAGCTCGGCGGGCTCGCCGAACGCCTCGTCGAACGACAGCGTCTCCAGCACCGGAATCCGGCTGCGCAACGCGTCGAACACCTGCCCGCTCAGCGTGCCGTACAGGATCCCGCGCGGCGGCACCACCACCGCCGTTACGCCGACGAGCCTGCGCGCCTGATGCATCGGCATCGCCGAGCGCGCTCCGTACACCCGCGCCTCATAACTCGCGCCCGCGACGACGCCGCGCCCGCCCGTGCCGCCGACCAGGACCGGCCGCCCGCGCAGCGTGGGGCGGGTCAGCTGTTCCACCGAGGCGTAGAAGGCGTCCATATCGATGTGCAGCACCCAGCGCCGGGCGGTGCTCTGCGCGTCGGCGCGCGTCGGCGGATGCTGGTCGCTCACCGTAGCTTCGCCGAGGATTTCCTGGGTTTCGGCGCGCGCACCGGCAGCAGACCGGCCGTGCGCCGCAGGAAGTCACCGAGCCGAGACGCATCCGCCAGTCGCGGCGCGGGCGCCCGGAAGCAGTACTCGGCGCTCACGACCGCGCCTCCGTCGTTCCTCGGCGCACTACCTTCGACTCGCTGACTCACATCCGGAAATCTACGCCGGGCCACCGACAGATCCGGGCAGGTCCCGACGCTGCGCGGTCACTGCGGACTAGCCGTCGATTTCCAGCGGGGACTACCGTTGTCGCACCGCCTCATATGTGATGATCGGACCTATGAAGATCCGCAAGGCCGTGATCCCGGCCGCCGGTATCGGCTCCCGGCTCCTTCCGCTGACCAAGGCCATCCCCAAGGAGATGCTGCCGGTCGGCGACAAGCCGGTCATCGAACATACGGTCCGCGAGCTGGTCGCGTCGGGCATCACCGACATCACCATCGTGGTCAGCGGCGGAAAGTCGTTGATCCAGGACCACTTCCGGCCCAATCCGGCGCTGGTGACGCAGCTACGCGCGGACGGAAAGACCGCCTACGCCGACGCCGTCGAGGAGGTCGGCGAGCTGTCCCGGCTCGGCCACATCACCTACCTCGACCAGCACGGCCCCTACGGCAACGGCACGCCCGTGCTGAACGCGGCCCGCAACATGGGCGACGAGCCGATGCTGGTGCTGTGGCCCGACGACGTGTTCGTCGCCGAGGTGCCGCGCGCGCAGCAGCTGATCGATGCCTACGAGGCCACCGGCGCGCCCGTGCTGGCCCTGATGCCGATGGATCCGGCCGAGTCGCAGCGCTACGGCGTGCCGGTCGTCGCCGACGACCAGGGCAACGGGCTGCTGCGCATCACCGGCCTGCGGGAGAAGCCCAAGCCCGAGGACGCGCCGTCGGATTTCGCCGCGATCGGCGGGTACGTGGTCACCCCCGGGGTCATCGAGGAGCTGCGCAAGCAGACCAAGGCCTGGTACGAGCACCGCACCGGCGAGGTCTACCTGACCGACGCGATCAACGTGCACGCCGCCGACAACCCGGTCTTCGGCCAGGTCATCCGCGGCAGCTGGTACGACACCGGCAACCCGGCCGACTATCTGGTCGCCCAGTTCGCCTCGGCGCTGGCCAATCCGCAGTACGCGCCGCTGCTGCGCAACCTCGTCCAAGAGTCCGACTGAGCGACGGACACACCGAAGCCGATGTCCCGCAGCCGAAGTCGCTCCGGGCCGCGGGACATCGCACGGTACGCGGGTCGGGCCTGGGTCGAAGTCCGGCCGGCGGCACCGGGCCGGCCGCCGACAGCCGTTGCGGCACCGACTGTTTCGTGTATCAGAAGCGCCGAATGGTGTAGATGTCGAACTCGCGCAGCGGGCTGAGGCCGACGGGGTGGCCCCAGTCGTAGGCGTTGAAGATCTGGCCGAATCCCGCGTAGATGCCGACGTGCGAGGCGTCGGTGTTCAGCACCACCACGTCACCCGGTGAGAGAGCGAACAACGGGACATTCGCGCCCGCTTTGGCCTGCTCCCAGGTCGTGCGGGGAATATTGACGCCGACCTGCCGGAACGCCCACTGGACCAGCCCGGAGCAGTCCCAGGTGAACGGCCCGGTGCCGCCCCACTCGTAGGGCTTTCCGGTCTGCGACGTCGCGGCCGCCAGCGCGCCGACCCCGTGGGTGCTCGGCAGCGGGATCGCGGCCGAGCCGGAGGCGGACAGGGATTCGGCGCTGCCGGTGGCACTGCCCGTGCCGCTACCGGTGTCCGACCAGGCGGGCCCGGCTAGGAGCAGCGTCGCGGCCGTCGCGATCAGCAGTCCGAAGGCTATGCGGCGCAAGGGTTTTCTGTTCACGTGCTCGTCCCTTCCGGCGGCCCGGCCGGGCCGCCATCCGGCGGTCCCGGCCGACGCCCGGGTCGAGCGGCGTCATCCGTGCGGGGCCGCAGTGGCCGTCTCCGGCGCGGCAACGCCGGACACGGCGTGTCTCAGGTAGGACAATCCACGAACTCGCTGCTGCCCCAGATGTCCCATCCGCAACAGCAGCACCACTTCCGATTCTGCCGCGCGTCTCCGACCTGCGCATACACTTCAGCAAATTTCTAGCATGTGATCTGTCTCACAGTGCGGAACGACACGCGGGGAATCTCGAGCGCCACGCCTCCCCACCCAACGACTACAAGTGCAGACGAGGGCGGAGCCGTGTCGGCCCCGCCCTCGCTGTGTTCCTCCGTCAGGCCTTGGTCACCTGGGCGCGCACTCCACCGACGAGATCGGCGGCGTCGGCGCCTACCTCACCGAAAGTGAGCGTGGTGGCCAGGATCTCGCCCGCGATCAGGTCGCGGTGCGTCTCGGCCCACGCGGCCCGCTCGGCGGGCACCGCGAGAACCACGGTGATCCGGTCGGACACGTCCAGCCCCAACGACTTTCGGGTCTCCTGGAGATCGCGAATGAGGTCGCGGGCCCAGCCCTCGGCCTCGAGCTCCTCGGTCACCACCGAGTTCAGCACCACGAGACCGGCATTGCCGGGCAGCGCGGCGGTGGACTCGGGCTCGGCGGCCACCAGTCGCTGGGTGTACTCCTCGGGAAGCAGGTCGATTCCGGCGGCGGTCACCACACCGTCCGCGGACTCGGACCATTCACCGGCCTTGACCGCCTTGATCACCGTCTGCACGTCCTTGCCGAGGCGCGGACCCGCCGCGCGCGCGTTGACGACCAGCTCGAACCGGCCGTGCACGGCGACGTCGGTGGTCAGGTCGACCTTCTTGACGTTCACCTCGTCGGCGATGATGTCGGCGTAGGGCGCGAGCCGTTCGGCGTCGGCCGCCGCGATGGTGACCTCGGCCAGCGGCAGCCGCACCCGCAGGTTCTGCGCCTTGCGCAGACTCAGCACCGTCGAGCAGACCACGCGCGCCTCGTCCATCGCCGCGACCAACTCCGGATCGGCCGGCAGCTCACCGTCCTTGGGCCAGTCGGTCAGGTGCACGGACTCGCCGCCGGTGAGCCCCCGCCAGATCACCTCGGTGATCAACGGAAGCAGCGGCGCGGCCAAGCGGGTGACCACCTCGAGCACCGTGTGCAGCGTGTCCACCGCGTCCGGTTCCTCGCTCCAGAAGCGCGAACGCGACCGGCGCACATACCAATTGGTGAGCGCGTCGGCGAACCCGCGCAGCTCCTCGCACGCGCCCGCGATGTCGTAGCGCTCCAGCGCCTCGGTCATCACGTCCCGGGTCTGCGCCAGCTTGGCCAGGATGTAGCGATCGAGCACGTGCGGCGAGTCCGTGCGCCAGATACCGGGTTTCGAGGCGTACAGCTGCAGGAAGGTCCACGCGTTCCACAGCGGACGCAGCGCGTGGCTGACGCCCTCGCGGATGCCGCGCTCGGTGACGATGAGGTTGCCGCCCCGCAGGATCGGCGAGCTCATCAGGAACCAGCGCATGGCGTCGGAGCCGTCCCGATCGAACACCTCGTTGACGTTCGGGTAGTTGCCCTTGGACTTGCTCATCTTCAAGCCGTCGTCGCCGAGCACGATGCCGTGCGCAGCAACGGTTTTGAAGGCGTGGCTGTCGAAGAGCGCGGTCGAGAGCACGTGCAGCGTGTAGAACCAGCCCCGGGTCTGCCCGTTGTACTCGACGATGAAGTCGCCGGGGAAGTGGCCGTCGAACCACTCCTTGTTCTCGAACGGGTAGTGCACCTGCGCGAACGGCATCGACCCCGACTCGAACCAGCAGTCGAGCACCTCGGGCACCCGGCGCATGGTCGACTTGCCGGTCGGGTCATCGGGATTGGGCCGGGTGAGCTCGTCGATCATCGGCCGGTGCAGGTCGGTCGGGCGCACGCCGAAGTCGCGCTCGAGCTCGTCGAGCGAGCCGTACACGTCCATCCGCGGGTAGGCCGGGTCGTCGGAGACCCAGACCGGGATCGGGCTGCCCCAGTAGCGGTTACGGCTGATGTTCCAGTCGCGCGCGCCCTCGAGCCACTTGCCGAACTGGCCGTCGCGGATGTGCTCGGGCACCCAGTCGATGCGCTGGTTCAGCTCGACCATCCGGTCGCGGAACTTGGTGACCGCGACGAACCAAGACGGCACCGCCATGTAGATCAGCGGCTGGCCGGAGCGCCAGCTGTGCGGGTAGGAGTGCTCGATCGTCTCGTGCCGCAACAGCTTTCCAGCGGCCTTGAGGTCCTTGATGATGACCGGGTTGGCGTCGAAGACCATCAGGCCCTCGTACGGCGGCACCATCGAGGTGAACTTGCCGCCCGCGTCCAGCGGCTGCACGATCTCGATGCCGTTGGCGGTGGCGACGTCCATGTCCTCCTCACCGAATGCCGGTGCGAGGTGGACGATTCCGGTGCCGGAGTCGGTGGTCACGTAGTCGGCCTGGAGCACGCGGTGCGCGCGCGGGTGGCCGAGGAAGAAGTCGAACGGCGGCTCGTAGGCGAGGTCGGTGAGCGCGGCGCCGTCGAACTCGCCGAGAACCTCTGGCTCGTCACCGAATTCGCGCGTGTAGTGCGAGACGCGTTCGGCGGCCAGCAGATACCGCTTGCCGTCGGCGCCGCGCAGGTGCACGTAGCGGACGTCGGGGTGCACCGCGATCGCGAGGTTCGACGGCAGGGTCCACGGGGTGGTGGTCCAGATCAGCGCGTTGGCGCCGTCCAGCGCGTGCAGCGGGTGGTCGGCGGGCACGCGCAGCACCATGTCGACGGTGACCGCCGGGTCCTGGCGCATCTTGTACGCGTCGTCGAGGCGGGTCTCCTGATTCGACAGCGGCGTCTGCTCGTACCAGCTGTAGGGCAGCACCCGGAAACCCTGGTAGATCAAGCCCTTCTCGTGCAGCGACTTGAACGCCCACATCACCGACTCCATGAAGTCGAGATCCAGTGTCTTGTAGTCGTTGTCGAAGTCGACCCAGCGCGCCTGACGCGTCACGTAATCGCGCCATTCGCCGGTGTAGCGCAGCACGGAAGTTTTACAGGCCGCGTTGAATTCGGCCAGGCCCATTGCGTCGATCTGTGATTTGTCCGTGATACCGAGCTGCTTTTCCGCCTCGAGCTCGGCGGGCAATCCGTGACAATCCCAGCCGAAACGCCGGTCGACGCGCTTGCCGCGCATCGTCTGGAATCGCGGGATCAGGTCTTTGACGTATCCGGTGAGCAAATGACCGTAATGTGGCAGTCCGTTGGCAAAGGGGGGGCCGTCATAGAAGACGAATTCCGCTGCTCCCGTACGGTTTTCGATGCTCGCGCGGAAGGTGTCGGCGGCCGCCCATGCGTCGAGCACGCGGCGCTCCATGTCAGGGAACGTCGCACCCGAGCCGACACCCAAGTCGACCCGCGGATACCCGCTGTTGCTGGAAGTTTGGTCCGCCATCGCGGATGCGTCTCCTCGTGCCGTGTGCGTTGGCACGGGGACGATGCCGGCGCGGTGCGCCGAGACCGCGGTACCACCCCGCTTGTCCGGCCAGAGAGCGGCCGGACCTCTCGTTGTGAGCTGTGACGGGCTCACCCGTTCGGTTCTACTGGGCACCACCGCCGCGGCGGCACGTGCTGTTCTTCCGAAGGCTCCCCGGTGATGGCCGGATCGACACCATGTTCATGTTTGATTCTAGCCAGTGCGGTCAAACCTGTTTACGGCGCACCGAGCGATCGGCCTAGCGTTTCGCGTGACGCCCGGGTGGTGGAGCGGAGTCCCCGTCCGGCCGACGCATGGACAGAGCACTGACCAGTAGGAGCACCGCGCCGATCACGCACACCACGATGCAGCCCCACGCCCAGATCACCGACCCGGTGGTGAGCGCGGCTACCAATAGGGCGAAGCCGACAGCGGCGAGAACCAACGTCAAGACGAGCATGGTAACCCCCCGGGGGGATGGCATGGAGGCGAAGCCGACGGGGTGGGTATGTCCGGCACGCCAGGCGGCTCGACAGTTCTTCTAAGTTGTGTGAACTGCGGTGCGCTCGTGAGAGCGGCTTACTTGCCACCCTTGGCGAACGAGGCCGGCTGCAGGTTGCCCGCGGTGTTGGCGTCGGCGAACGCCTCGCCGCCGTCCACGGGGACCGCCGAGCCGCGGTTCTCCAGCTCCTCGAGCTGCGACTCCAGGTAGGACTTCAGCCGCACCCGGTACTCCCGTTCGAAGGTCTTGAGCTGCTCTATCCGGCTCTCCAGCACGCTGCGCTGCTGGGTGATGGTCGCCATGATCTCGGTGTGCTTGTGCTCGGCGTCGGCCTGCAGGGCGTCGGCCTTCTCCTTGGCCTGGCGCAGCTGGCTGTCCGAGCGCGACTGCGCGTCCGACAGCATGGCGTCGGCCTTCTGGCGCGCGTCGGCGATCATCGCCTCCGACCGCGTCCTGGCATCGCCGACGAGACGCTCGGAGTTTGCCCGGGCGTTCGAGAGGAGGTTCTCCGCCTCGACCTTCGCGTCGCTGGTGAGCCGGTCGGCCATCTCCTGGGCGAGGCTGAGCACCTTGGCGGCCTGCAGGTTGGCGTCCGCGCTCGGGGCCTCCTTGGGCGCGGGCGGGGCCGGCATCGGCGCGGGCGGAGCCTGCTGCACCGGGGGCTTGATCGGCTCCGGCTGCGGCGGGGGCGCCTGCTGGACAGGCGGTTTCACGGCGCTCGGGCCGACGGGGCCGCGATTCTTCTTGGCATCGGCCAGTTCCGCGTCGAGCTCGGCGACCCGCTGACGCAGGTCGGCGTTCTCCTCGATCAGACGCGAGAGTTCCTGCTCGACGAGATCCAGGAAGGCGTCGACTTCATCCTCGTTGTAGCCGCGCTTCCCGATCGGCGGTTTGCTGAACGCGACGTTGTGCACATCGGCTGGAGTCAGCGGCATGGAAGGATCCCTTCACGCGTCTTTTGGAGATCTAGCAGATCTAGCAAGCTACTTCACGGCCCATTCTGTCACACCGGGGCTACCGGCTGCCCGAGCCTGCCCACGATCGACATCAAGATGAAGACGATGAAAAGCAGGACCATAATCGACAGATCCAGGCGAATTCCCCCCAGTGACACCGGTGGTATCAAGCGCCTCAGGAGTTTCACCGGAGGGTCGGTGATCGTGAAGATCACCTCGAGGATGACGACCACGACACCGGTGGGGCGCCAGTCACGGGCGAAGCTTCGGATGAACTCGACGATCACCCGGCTGATGAGCAACAGCCAGAAGATGAACAGTACGAAGTACAGCACCGCGAACAAGGCCACGAGTTCACTCTGCCGCAAAATCCGCTTTGCGCAAAATGACCGCGCCGCTGCACCCGCGACCGGTCTGTGACACCCCCCAGATCACGACCTTATTTCTGGTTGTAGAAGCCGGTCTCGGCGATGCGACGGCGTTCTTCGGCTGATACGTCGACGTCGGCCGGTGAGAGGAGGAACACCTTGGTGGCCACCTTGTCGAATGAGCCACGCAGTGCGAAGGCGAGCCCGGCGGCGAAGTCGACCAGGCGCTTGGCGTCGGCGTTGCTCAGCTCGACCAGGTCCATGATCACGGGGTTGCCCTCGCGGAACCGCTCGCCGATGATCCTGGCCTCGCTGTAGTCACGCGGGCGAAGTGTCGTGATCTTGGACAAGGGGCCTCCGTCCTCGAAAATCCCCGGCCTGCGCGCGGGTGCCGGCTCGGGGCGCACGCGCTCCTCCAGCCTGCGCTCCTCGGCGTCGGGATCGACGGCGAGCGCGCCG
>NZ_BAGH01000139.1 GCF_000308715.1 Nocardia tenerifensis NBRC 101015 | reverse complement strand
TGCGCGGATCGCGGTAGCCCTGATGGCCGCCGACCGTGATGGTGCCCGAGACCGGCAGCGGCAAGCCGAGATCCACGGTGATGGTGCCGGTGCCCTGCATGACGTAGTCCTGGATGTCGAGCTTGCCCGCGTTGTTGGGCAGGTTCCACACCGCGGACTTCGGCTGCTGGGTGACGTCGAGCTCGATGGTCAGCCGGTCGCCGTCGCGCTTGGTCAGCGTCGCCGTGGTGACCTGCTCGAGGGTCACCCCGCCGCTGATCTCCTGCCGCACCGTCCACACCGCGCCCTCGCCGACCGGCTGGTCGGGGAACGCGATGGAGCGGTAAACCGCTTGATAGAAGGCCTGTTCCAAGGCGGCCCGCGCGGGGCTGGAGGTGTCCGGCGACGGCTCGAGCCGCAGCGCGGTGATGGCCCCGAGGTCGCTGAGGTCGAACCCGGCGTGCGAGCCGCCGGTCTTGGTGAGCGCCTTGGCCAGTGACGGATCCGGCGTGGTGACGGTGCCGAGCGTCAGGTCGATGCCGTCGGCGTCGGTCTGCGCCTTCATCGGAATCGACAGGGCGGGCGCGGAGAAGTCGCGCGCGGGCTGATCGTTGATCTGCTGCGCGATGCGGTGCGAGGTATGCAGCGTCACCTGCTGCACGGTGCCCGCCGGGTAGTCGCGGCGCAGCAGCGAGCGCGGCTCGTCGCCGGGCGACACGACGGTGGTGATCGCGACCGGGATCGGCACGCTGACCGCCTTGCCGATGCCGAGCGGCTCGGTGGTCTCGGGCTCCGAGCGCGACTCGGCGCCATCGCTGCAACCGGTCCCGAACGCGGTCAGGCCGACCGCGAGCACGATCAGCAGCACACCGGACCGCGCGAACCGCGGGATGTGGGGGGAAGACAACACCGTCACGAGCATCAGGGTACGACCGGTTCCTGAGTGTCAGCTGGGACTTGCGGGTGACCACCGCACAAGCCGCCGGGTAGCTCGAGAGATGATGGTGCGTGTGAGTGAAGAGCCGCCGCCCGAGGAGAACCCTGCGAACCGCGCCGAGGAGGCGACGCCCGCCGAGCGGCTAAAGACTCCACCGCAGCGGTTACGGACTCTGCTGATCATCGCGGCTGTCCTGCTCGGCCTGGATCTGCTCACCAAATGCCTTGTCGTGGCGAATCTGAAACCGGGCGAGCCGGTGTCGATCATCGGCGACTTCGCGCGGTTGAGCCTGGTACGCAACCCGGGCGCCGCCTTCTCGATGGCGACCGGCATGACCTGGCTGCTGACCTTGGTCGCGGCGGCCGTGGTGATCGGGGTGGTGCGCATCGGGCGCACGCTGCGGTCGCTGTGGTGGGCGATCGGGCTCGGCATGGTGCTGGGCGGCGCGCTCGGCAACCTGGTCGACCGGCTGTTCCGCGCGCCGGGACCGTTGCAGGGGCACGTGGTCGACTTCCTGGCGATCGGCTGGTGGCCGGTGTTCAACGTGGCGGACTCCTCGATCGTGTGCGGCGCGATCCTGCTCGTGGTGCTGACCGTGTTCGGCTTCGAGCCGAACGGCACGCGCACCGGACGCGACGAGCCGGTGGAGCCGGCCGAGCCGAGCGAGACGACGACCCGCTCCGAAGGGAACACCGCATGAGAGAGACGCGAACCATGCCCGTTCCCGACGGGCTCGACGGCATGCGGGTGGACGCGGGCCTGTCCCGGCTGCTCGGCCTGTCCCGCACCGCCGTCGCCGCGCTCGCCGAGGAGGGCTCGGTGCAGCTCGACGGCGTCGCGGCGGGCAAATCCGATCGGCTGACCGCGGGCGCCTGGCTCGAGGTGATCTTCCCGGAGCCCAAGCGCGAGCTGTCGATCGAGGTCGCGCCGGTGGAAGGCATGCGCATCCTCTACGCCGACGACGACATCGTCGCGGTGGACAAGCCGGTCGGCGTCGCCGCGCACACCGGCGTCGGCTGGACCGGGCCCACGGTGGTCGGCGGGCTGGCAGCGGCGGGCTACCGCATCTCCACCTCGGGCGCGCACGAGCGCCAGGGCATCGTGCACCGCCTCGACGTGGGCACCTCCGGCGTCATGGTGGTCGCGCAGTCCGAGCACGCGTACACGGTGCTCAAGCGCGCGTTCAAGCAGCGCACCGTGGCCAAGCGGTATCACGCACTGGTGCAAGGACATCCGGATCCGAGCAGCGGCACCATCGACGCCCCGATCGGGCGGGCGCGCGGCAACGACTGGAAGTTCGCGGTCACCGCCGACGGACGCCCGAGCATCACCCACTACGACACCGTCGAGGCGTTCCAGGCCGCCAGCCTGCTCGACATCCACCTCGAGACCGGGCGCACCCACCAGATCCGGGTGCACTTCTCCGCCATCCGGCACCCCTGCTGCGGCGACCTCACCTACGGCGCCGACCCGCGCCTCGCCCAGCGCCTCGGGCTGGAGCGGCAATGGCTGCATGCCCGTTCGCTCGGCTTCCACCACCCCGCGGACGGCCGCTGGCTGGAGATCACCAGCGAGTACCCCGACGATTTGAAGCACGCGCTGGACGTCCTGCGCAATGCGTGACGGGCGGGCGCTGCCCCTCGGCCGGCTCGCCGCCGGGGTGGCGGTCGTCGCGCTGGTGGTGTTCATCGTGCTGCTGGGCGTGCTGCATCCGCCGCGCAAGGCGGGCGTCTTCACCGATCGGCTCGGGCCGGAGCAGGGTGAGCAGGTCGCGGATTACCTTGCGCGGGCGCGCGATTCGCTCGCGGGGGCCGACACCGCCGACCATTGGGCTCTGGTCTCCTTCACCGAACCTGTTGTGCCGGAGCAGATCCCGCCTAACAGCGGTGGGCTGCGGATAGCGCAGGTGCTGTACCGAGTTCCGGTGCCTCGCGTACAAACTCCCTTGGTCGCCGTCCCGGTGCCCGCGGGCGACGCGGCCGCGGTCGCCTCCGCCGAGTCCGCCGCGTGGCTGCTCCCCCGCGCCGCCCTCGACGACCGAGCCGCCGAGGTCGGTGCACTGTCCGCCGCCCGCCTTCGCTCCGGATGCGCGTGCGCCGTCGGTATCGTCGTTCGCGGACCCCTGGACGGTCTACGAAAAATCGCCTCGCAGAACGGGATCCGTGCGGTGGAGGCGCTTCCCGCCGACGCGGTCGCCGGTCGCTTCGGTGTCGTGCCGCTACTGCCCGACCAACTCGATATCGTGGCGCCCGGACCGAACGACGGCCCCGTGCCGGACAAGTGACCTCACCTGATCAGCTCGACGGCGTGACCAGGCCCGCCTCGTAGGCGGCGATGACCAGCTGGACGCGATCGCGGGCAAGGAGTTTGGCGAGGACCCGGCTGACGTGGGTCTTGATCGTCAGCGGGCTGACGACCAATGTCTCGGCTATCTCGGCATTGGTCATGCCGCGGGCGACGAGGGTGAGGACGTCGCGTTCGCGATCGGTCAGGACGGACAGGTCCGGGCGGGGCGCGGGGTCGGGAACCGCACGGACGCGGGCGATCACGGCCGCGGTGGCGCTCGGCGAGAGCAGCGCCTCGCCCGCCGCGACGGTGCGGATGGCGTCGAGCAGCAGGGCGGGTTTGGTGTCCTTGATGAGGAAACCGCTGGCGCCGGCGCGGAGGGCGGCCAAGACGTTGTCGTCGGTGTCGTAGGTGGTCAGGACGAGCACGCGGACACCGGCGAGGCCCTCGTCGGCGGCGATCAGGGCGGTGGCGGCGATGCCGTCGAGGTCGGGCATGCGGATGTCCATCACGACGACGTCGGCGCGTTCGGTGCGCGCCAGCGCGACCGCGGCGCGGCCGGTCGCGGCCTCCCCGACCACCACCATGTCCGACGCGGACGAGACGAGCAGGGCGAACGCCCCGCGAACCAGCGCCTGATCGTCGGCGAGCAGCACGCGAATCATGAAGCAGCACCGGCGAAGTCACCGCGCCCGACGTCAGTTCCCGCGTCCGCCCGCGCATCCCCGCCTTCGACCGCACAACCCGGCGACGACCCGGGCGAGGATGTCCCCCTGGTGCGTGAGCCGTCCTCGGTCGCACAGCTCGGCGACACCCTGGACGATGATGTCCCCTCAGTGCGCGAGCCGTCCTCGACCATTCCACGACCGACCACGGGAAGCTCTGCGGTGACGGTGAATCCGTCCTCCGTGCCCGTCGCGACAACCGTGCCGCCGATGGCCTCGGCGCGCTCGATCATGCCGACGATCCCGAAACCCTCTGTCGTGACTCCACTCTCGTCTTTCGTGCCGACTTCGACAGCCCCGTTGTCGATGACCCGGATGCCGAGCCGATCATCGGCATAGTCGAGTTCCACACGAGCCTCGGATGCCCCGGAGTGTTTGGCCACATTGGTCAACGCCTCCTGCACGATCCGGTACCCGACCAGCTCCACGGTCGGCGCGAGCGCGCGCACCCGTCCGGTGCGGCGGATCTCCACCGACGCCCCCGCCGCCTCGACGGGCTCGGCCAGCGCCGACAGCTGCGCGAGAGTCGGCAGTGGGGAACGGGATTCGGCCACCGGCGAGCGGAGCACACCGACGGTGGCGGCGAGTTCGGCCCGCGCGTCCACGCAGGCGTCCGAGATCGTGTCGAGCGCGGCGATCACCGTCGCGGGCTCGGCCTTGCGCTCGGTGAGCAGATGCGCGGCCACTCCGGCCTGCACCTGGATGACGGTGACGGTGTGCGCGAGCAGATCGTGCAGATCCCGGGCGATGCGCAGCCGCTCCTCGGTGACCTGACGGCGCGCCTCCTCGTCGCGGGTGCGTTCCGCGCGTTCGGCGCGGTCCACGATCGCGGCGAGGTAGGCGTGCTGTAGCCGCGCCGCCTCCCCGGCGACGGCGGCGACCAGCACCCAGCCGATCGCGTCGATCGCCAGGAACACAGTGTTCTCCCCCGGCTCGGCGGAGTAGAAGATGCCGAGCTCCGCGATGACGACGACGACCGCGATCACCAGCAGCGTGCGGCGCCGGTTGCCGTACCGGGCGACCGCGAAGAGCGCGACCATCGTGGCCGGGATCAGCGCCTCGTGCGGGTATTCGGCCAGATGGTAGACGACGGCCACCGCCATGTTGGCGACCAGGACCGGCAGCGGCGCGATCCGGTAGATCAGCAGCGGCACAACGCCCGCCACCAGTAGCAGCACGCCGAGCGGGTCGAGCGCCGAGTCGCCCGGCATCAGCAGCGCCCAGCCGAAGCCGATGAACAGGACAACACCGGTGATCGCGCCATCGATCCACCATCGCCGCTCCATTCCAGCCATTGTGCGCGGCCGTGCCGCCGCGCGCGTACTCCGCGCGGAGTACGCGCAACTGCCCACCGCGGGCGGACGTATTCGCGGCGCGCGTCGGCGACGCTGCATTCGTACTCGACGGAGGAGAGATGATGGGGATGCGAACGCGCGCGCTGATCGTGCTCGGCCTGTGGGTGGTCGCGCTGCTGGCGTTGGTGCCGTTGGCCGGTCGGCTCGACGGCGTGAAAACGGATCGGATGGTCGAGTATCTTCCGGCGTCGGCCGAGTCGACGGCGGCCGCCGAGCTGGCGGCGACACTGCCCGGCGGGAACACGAACCTGTTCGTGGTGGCCTACTTCCGGCCCGGCGGGCTGACCGACGCGGACCGCGCCGCCGCAGGCCGCCAATTCTCCGCCCTTACAGCGGAATTCACGCCGGGTATCGACCCCTCGGCCGAGCCGCCGACGCTCGCTCGCGACGGCACGACCGCGCTTTACTCGCTGGAGGTGGACGAATCTCGCGGCGAGCCAGGCGAATACCTGAAGGACCTGCGAAAGATCGTGGCGGACCATCCGGACGGGCTCGCCGTGCGCGTCACCGGCCCCGCGGCCCTCCAGGCCGATTTCGAGGGCAGCTTCGACGGCGTCGACACGCAACTGTTGCTGGTGACCGTGGTCGTGGTGGCCACGTTGCTCTTGCTGACCTATCGCAGTCCGCTGCTGTGGCTGGTGCCGCTGATCTCGGTGGCGGTGGCCGATATCGCGTCCATGGCGGCGGTGTACGGGTTGGTGCGAGCCTTCGACATCACGGTGAGCGACCAGAGTTCGGCGATCCTCACCATTCTCGCCTTCGGCGTCGGCACCGACTACGCGCTGCTGCTGGTGGCCCGTTATCGCGAAGAGCTACATCAGCATTCGGCGCCCGGCGCGGCGATGCTCGCGGCCATGCGCCGGGCGGCGCCGGCGATCATCGCGTCGGCGGCGACGGTGACGGCCGGGCTGCTGTGCCTGCTCGTCGCCGACATGAACAGCACGGCGGGCCTCGGCCCGGTCGGCGCCGCGGCGATCGTCGGCACGCTGGCGGTCATGCTGACGTTCTTCCCCGCCGTCCTCGTGCTGTGCGGCCGATGGGTGTTCTGGCCGAGAATCCCCCACCTGAACGCGGCCACGGCGAAGCGTTCAGGACTGTGGGAGCGCGTGGGCCGAGCCATTTCTCGTCGGCCCGCCGTGGCTTCGGTCGTCTCCGTCGGCGTGCTCGCGGTGCTGACCTTCGGCCTGTTCGGCGACACCGGCTCGCTGGCGCAGACCGACCGCTTCGTCACCGCGCCGGAGTCGGTGACCGGGCAGAAGCTCATCGGCGAGCATTTTCCGGAGCGCGGCGGACTACCGCTGAGCATCCTGGCGCGCAACGAATTCCGGGCCGAGGTACTGCGGGCGGTGCGGAGCGATCCCGGTATCGGCTTCGCCGAGGAGGGCCGGTCGGGGCCGGAATACGCTGAGCTGACGGCGATTCCACTTGACCCGCCGGACTCGGCGGGCGAGTACGCCACCATCGAACGGCTGCGGGACACCCTGCCGAAGATCGGCGCGGGAACGCTGGTCGGCGGCGCCAGCGCGATGAACCTCGATGTCGACACCGCCTCCGCGCGGGACGACCGCACGGTGCTCGCGCTCGTACTGCTCGTGGTGACGGCGATCCTCGGCCTGCTGCTGCGCTCGATCGTCGCCCCGATCGGGCTCGTCCTGACGGTGCTGCTCTCCTTCGGATCCGCCTTCGGGGCAAGTGTTTTCGTGTTCGAACACGTCTTCGGCTTCCACGGACTCGAGCCATCGCTCATGGTGATGACGTTCCTGTTCCTGGTCGCGCTCGGCGTGGACTACAACATCTTTCTGATGAGCCGGGCGCGCGAGGAGGCGTCCCGGCACGGCACCAGGGCGGGGATGCTGCGCAGCCTGTCGGTGACCGGCGGAGTGATCACCTCGGCGGGGGTGGTGCTCGCCGCGACCTTCGCCGTGCTGATGACGCTGCCGCTGGTGGCCATGGTGCAAGTCGGGTTCACGGTGGCGTTCGGGGTGTTGCTCGACACGCTGCTCGTGCGGTCGGTGCTCGTGCCCGCGCTGACCGTGCTGGTGGGCGACCGGATCTGGTGGCCGTCGAAACCAGCACGGCCGGAGCGAGATTCGGCCGACGCCGAGCGCGAGCCGGAGCCGGCGCCTGCGTGAACCGGAGGGGACAGGCCTTCGCCGGGATGTACCATCCCCGCTTCATCCCGGCGAAGGCCTGCGATCACCACGCCGCGTCGATGGTGCACCGCGTCGCAGTGACAGAGCGCGACTCGGCCCCGGCGCGGCCACCCGCCGGCGGCGCCGGGTCGGCGCGCGAGTTCCGGTGGGGGCGCGCACGAGTCGCGGCTGCTCGGGTCAGTCCGGCAGGCGCACAACGCCGTCCAGGTACCGACGGCACCGGCCGACGAGCAGCACGCGGTCCCCGGCGAGCTCGCAGCGCAGGCTGCCCCCGCGCCGGGAGAGCTGGCGGGCGGCGAGTTCGGTGCGGCCGAGTTCGCCCGCCCACAGCGGAACCAGTTGGGCGTGCGCCGATCCGGTGACCGGGTCCTCCGGAATACCGACGCCCGGCGCGAAGAAGCGCGAGACGAAGTCGGCGGACTCGCCGCGCGCGGTGACGATCACGCCGCGCGGCAACGGCGGGAACGCGGTGAAAATCGGTGCGGCATCACGGACTTCCTGCTCGGAGGCGACCACGATGACCTCGTCGGCGCCGGTGAAGGCGCGTTGCGCGGTGACCCCCAGCGCCGCGACGAGCACCACGTCGGGCGTCGTCTCGGTGGCGGGCACGGCGGGCAGGTCGAGCACGAATTCGTCGTCGTCGGTGCGGTCCACGTGCAGCCAACCGCTGCGGGTGAAGAAGCTCACCCGGTCCGCGCCGGGGTGCATGTCCTCCAGGATCTGCGCGGCGCTGGCCACGGTGGCGTGCCCGCACATGTCCACCTCCACCGCCGGGGTGAACCAACGCAGGTGGAACGCGGGCCAGTCGCCCGGTGGCGCACCGGCCTCCCGCGGTAATTCCGCGGTGTAGAAGGCGGTTTCGGCGAGGTTGTTCTCCTCGGCCAGGTGTTGCAGCAACGAATCCGGGAGCCACGACGGGAGCGGCATCACCGCGGCTGGGTTGCCCGAGAACGGTGCGTCGGCGAACGCGTCGATCTGGTGCAGCAGTACCTCCATATTCGGAGAAGGTACTCCAACACTGAATGACCGCCCCGCACAAGGGTTCTCGCGGCGCGCCGGGTCAGATGTCCAGTTTACCGGGGAGCGGCGTCGTTCGGGGTCGGGAACAGTTGCCGCTTCTCCCCGAGCAGCGTCGCGCTGACCCACCACGCGACCTCGACGAGCACGATTCCCACAGCGCCGCAAACGAATGCGGCCGTGGTGAGACCGACGTCGGACGGGTCGAGCTTGAAGAAGTGACGGGTGAACGGAACGGTGAACAGCAACACGTACGCCGCGACCGAGGCCGCGATGAGCACCACCTTCCACCACACGTACGGGCGGGCCACGATGGCGAGCACCCACACCGCGATCATGATCAACGTGATGAGCGCGGTGGTGCCCGCCTGCTCCTTCTGCTGCGCGGTCGCCTCGGGACCGGCGTAGGCGATCAGGTAGGCCACGAAGGTGGCGACGCCGATCACGACACCGGACGGAATCGCCAAACGCATGACGCGCCGGACGAATCCGGTGCGGGCGCGCTCGTTGTTGGGCGCGAGCGAGAGGATGAACGCCGGGATGCCGATGGTGAACCAGGCGGCGATCGTGACATGGCGCGGCAGGAACGGGTACGCGATCGGGTCGTAGCCGAAGATCTGCGAGCCGACGCCGGCCAGGCCGACCAGGAACGCGAGCAGCACCGAGTAGACGGTCTTGGTGAGGAACAGATTCGAGACCCGCTCGATATTGCCGATCACCCGGCGGCCCTCGCCGACCACGTACGGCAGGGTCGCGAACTTGTTGTCCAGCAACACGATCTGCGCCACCGCGCGGGTGGCCGGGCTGCCCGCGCCCATCGCGACGCCGATGTCGGCGTCCTTGAGCGCGAGCACGTCGTTCACGCCGTCGCCGGTCATCGCGACGGTGTGGCCCCTGGACTGCAACGCGGCCACCATGGCGCGCTTCTGGTCCGGGCGCACCCGGCCGAAGGTGGTCTGCTCGTCGAGCACGTCGGCGAGCTGGTCGCGGTCCTCGGGCAGCTTGCGCGCGTCGACGGCGTGGTCGCCGCCGGTGAGGTCGAGCGAGGAGGCGACCGCGCCCACCGAGACGGCGTTGTCGCCGGAGATCACCTTGATCGAAACGTTCTGGCTCGCAAAGTATTCGAGCGTCTCCTTGGCGTCGGGCCGGACGCGCTGCTCCAGCACGACCAGCGCGGCGGGCCGCACGTCGCCCGGTGCGCCGTCGGCGTCGACCGCCCGGTCACCCCGGGCCAGCAGCAGGATGCGCAGGCCCGAGGAGCCGAGTTCCTCTGCGACCCTTGCCTCTTCGGAGCCCGCGTCGAGCAGCACGTCGGGCGCGCCGAGCAGCCAGTCGCCGTGCTCGCCGTAGGAGCACCCGCTCCACTTCTTGGCCGAGGAGAACGGGGCGACGGCGGTGCGCTCCCACCCGGGGCTGTCCGGCAGCGCCTCCGCGATGGCCTGCACGCTCGCGTTCGGGCGCGGATCGTCGGCCGCCAGCGCGGCCAGGGCCTGACGAACCTCGTTGTCCTGGAACGAGTCCAGCGTCTTGATGTCCGAGAGCCGCATGCCGTTCTCGGTGAGCGTGCCGGTCTTGTCCGCGCACACCACGTCGACGCGGGCCAGCCCCTCGATGGCGGGCAGCTCCTGCACCAGGCACTGCCGCCGGCCCAGGCGCACCACGCCGACGGCGAACGCCACCGAGGTCATCAGCACCAGGCCCTCGGGCACCATCGGCACCAGCGCCGCGACCATGCCGGTCACCGCGGGCCGCCACGACTCCTTGCTGGAGACCAGCTGGTTGTAGATGCTCAGCAAGCCCGCCGGGATCAGCAGATAGGTGATCACCTTCAGGATCGTGTCGATGCCGCTGCGCAGCTCCGACTTCACCAGCGTGAACTTGCTCGCCTCCTCGGCCAGCTTGGCCGCGTACGCGTCCTTGCCGACCTTGGTCGCGCGATAGCAGCCGCTGCCGGAGACCACGTAGCTGCCCGACATCACCTCGGCGCCGACCTGCTTATCGATCGGGTCCGCCTCGCCGGTGAGCAGCGACTCGTCGACCTCGAGCAGCGAGGCCTCGGCGACCTCGCCGTCGACCACGATCTGGTCGCCGGGGCCGAGCTCGATCAGGTCGTCGAGGACCACCTCGCGCGGCGACACCTCCACGGCCTCGCCGTCGCGGCGCACGGTGGGCTTGGCCTGGCCGACGATGGCCAGCTTGTCCAGGGTGCGCTTGGCGCGGATCTCCTGGATGATGCCGACCGCGCTGTTGGCGACGATCAGCAGGCCGAACATGCCGTCGATGATCGATCCGGTGGCCAGCACCAGGATGAAGAGCACGCCGAGGATGGCGTTGATCCTGGTGAACACGTTCGCCCGGACGATGTCGCGGACCGAGCGGCTCGCCCGGTCGGGCACGTCGTTGGTGAGCCCGTCGCGGCGACGTTGCTCGACCTCCGCCGCGGTGAGTCCGGTGGCGCGCGCGGCCTGCACGGTAGTCGACATGACCGCAAGGCTACGTGAGAAGTAGCGTCGCAAGCGTGCAGCGGAGCGGGTCCATCCCTGGTGTTGCGTTCGGTACGAGCGCCTTTTTCCTCTGGGGCCTGTTCCCCGCGTTCTTCGGGTTGCTGGCGTTCGCCGGCGCGGCCGAGGTGGTCGCGCAGCGGATCCTGTGGACATTGCTGGTGGTACTCGCGGTGCTGCTGGTGGCGGGGCGGCTGCGCGAGCTGCTCGGCATCGGCGCGCGGATCTGGCGGCTGGCGGCGGTGGCCTCGGCGGCGATCGCGGTCAACTGGGGTGTGTATGTGTACGGCGTCACATCGGGGCACGTGGTGGAGTGCGCGCTGGGGTACTTCGTCAACCCGCTCGTCACCGTCGCGTTCGGCGTGCTGATCTTCCGCGAGCGGCTGGCACGGGCACAGTGGGTTGCGCTCGGGCTCGGCGCGGCGGCGGTGGCCGTGCTCACCGTCGACTACGGCAGGCCGCCGGTGATCGCGCTGGTGCTGGCCTGCTCGTTCGCGACCTACGGTCTGGTGAAGAAGGTGATCCCGCTGGACGCGCTGCGCGGCATCGCGGCCGAGGGCGTGGTGGCCGCGCCGTTCGCGCTCGCCTTCGTCGTCGTGCTCGCGCTCACCGGCCGCAGCGAATTCGGTTCCGGCGCGGGGCATGCCGCGCTCATGGCCGCCACCGGCCCGGTCACCCTCATCCCGCTGCTGCTGTTCGCCGTTGCCGCCCAACGGGTTCCGCTGTCCACCATGGGGCTGCTGCAATACCTCACGCCCGCCCTCCAGATGGCCTGGGGCGTGGCCGTCGCGCACGAGCCGATGCCCACGTCCCGCTGGGCGGGTTTCGCGCTCATCTGGGCGGCGCTGGCCGTGTTCACCGCGCACGCCCTGCTGCGGGCGCGGCGCACCCGGTCCCGCGGCGACGAGTCGGCCGCCGCGGAGCGCGGGTAAGCGGCGTTGCGGCGTGGGGAATTCGCTACCAGGCGGTGTTGATGTGGCCCGGGGTCCAGGTGCCCCAGCGTTGGGTCTCGTCGATGGTGACCTTCGCGGTCTGCGCGTTCGGGTCCAGCGGCAGGTACTGCTCGATCGAGCCCCAGTCCCGGTCCCAGTCCTTGTCCAGGTAGGTGGGTAGCGCGCGGGCGGTGAACAGCAACTGGGTCCAGCCGAGCGGACCGCCACCGTCGTGCGCCTGCCAGAGGTTGGTGATGGTCGCGCCGTTGCGGTCCGGCAGGATTCGGTAGGCGGGCAGGTCGGCGACGCCCGCGTGGGTCGGAACCAGGTTCTGGCACGGGAAGTTCAGCACGACCTCCCAGTCCAGCAGGACCGGCGTCCGCGAACCCACCACGGCGGTCAGGGTTTTCGTCTGCGGCACTCGCGGCGGGGTCACCGCGAGCCACTGGTCCTTGCCGAG
>NZ_BAGH01000140.1 GCF_000308715.1 Nocardia tenerifensis NBRC 101015 | reverse complement strand
TGCCGATCGCGCACGGCTACCCGGCGCGGTTGATCGTGCCCGGCCTCTACGGTTACGTGTCGGCCACCAAATGGGTCAAGGTCTTCGAGGCCATCGCCCGGGGGTAGCCCCCGCCCCGCGACGGACCCGGCCACCGAAATGGCGATGAGGGGACGGGTCCGTCGCACCGGGTGTCGTGGTGCGCGATGACCGATCTCGCGGCACCCGCGTTGGCTAGAATCACGGTGTGCGAGTCGCCGTGCTTCGCCTCTGCGCCGTTCTCGGCGCCCTCCTGCTGACCGCCGCCTGCCTGCTGACCGGCGCGCCGGACGCGCGGGCGCAGATCGACCGGCGCTGCTTCACCAATGCCGCGGGCACCCGCTGTTACTACCTGCACGTGCCGCCCGGCGAGAGCGCCGGCCGGCCGCTGATGGTGTACCTGCACGGCTGCGACGATCCGATCGCGCGACCACAGCCCTCCGGCTTCTCGCTCACCAGGGTCGCCGACGAGATGGGTTTCGTGCTCGCGTATCCGGTGCAGGAGTGGGCGGCGAACAAAAAGCTCTGCTGGAACTGGGACAGGGCCGAGGATCGGCTGCGCGGGCACGGCGAGCCGTCCATCATCGCGGGCATCACCACGACGCTGATCGAGGAGTTCGGGCTCGACCGCGACCGCGTCTACGTGGGTGGGTACTCGGCGGGCGGCGCGATGACCACGAACCTCGGCGCCACCTACCCCGACCTGTACGCGGCCATCGCGCCGATGGCGGCCGCGCCGTACCGGACCGAGCCCGCAGGCCAGGTGATCATCGACGCCATGGGCGAGCGCGCCCGGCCCATGCCTGCCTTCTTCCTCCAGACCCTTTTCGACGAGATCAGCAATATCGTGATCGGCCGGACCAACCTCGCCCAGTGGCTCGCCGCCGACAACCTCGCCGACCCGGGCTCCGTGCCGACGCTGCCGACGCTGCCGACCGCCGTGGAGGTGCTGAACGCCGGTGTGGGCCTGCCGATCCCGCTCACCGTCGAGCACTACGCCAGCCCGCGCGGCTGTGAACTCGCCCAGTTCACCATCCCCCTGCTCGCCGAGCACGTCATCGGCGCCGGCCTCCTCCAACAGGACCACGGCCTGGAAATCCAGCGCAACCTCATGCGCTTCCTCCTCGCCCACCACCTGACACCCCCGAACCAAGCCTGCTGAATCCGACCCGCCCCCAAGGTTTCCCACCCGCCCCCTCCGGGGTAACCCCCCACCGGCAGACCTGGCTACCGCAGGTTTTGAGGGGGGCCGGGTCTGCCACCGGCACGGGGCTCGCCTACCGCGGCAGCTCATCGGTGGTCTGGCTCAGCATTTCTCGCAGTTCGTCGCGCCAACCCGTGGTGTCAGGTCCGAGCCGAATCAGCGCCTCGACCATCTCCGCCGCGGGTATCCACTGCCGCGGACGTCGCGGCTCGATCTTCGCCCTCGGTGCCATCGGTCGATTGTGCCGCGAAGCACGCTGGGGCCGCCTGTGACATGCCGCGGGCATTGAACCGGTCGGGTGGGCTGCACCGTGGACAGGGGGAACAGCGGTGCCGGTTGAGGGGTCGGGATCGCTTCGGTCGATTCCGAGGAGGTTCGGTGAGGTGTGTCGGGCCGTGGGTCACGCTGGCGATGGTGGCGGCGCTGGGGATTGCGCTGCTTCTCATCGATATGTCCAAAGCGGGGGAACAGACGGCGCCCGCCGGGCACTACGGCTACAGCGCGGGCGTTCGGCACAGCTGGGTGGTCGGTGCGTGATGGTGTCGGCTGAGCGAGAGACCGCGCCCGGCAAGCGAGTTCGGCCCGGCGCGCGGGCGATCGTGATCCCGCTGCTGGCCGGCGCGGCGGTGTCGGTGCTGCTCGGCGTCTACGCCAAAACACATGAGCCGGCGGGGTATTCGGTCGGCATCGCGGGCTTCTCCAGTGCGCAGGCGATGAAGACCTGGTTGGCCAGCGTCTCGTTCCTGCTCGCGCTGTGCCAATTCGCCTCGGCGCTGGTCATGTACGGCAGGCTGCCGGTCGCCGCGCCCTCGTGGATCGGCGCCGTGCACGTCTGGACGGGCCGGCTCGCGGTGCTGGTCAGCGTCCCGGTCGCGGTGCACTGCCTGTACGCCTTCGGTTTTCAGCACTACGACACCAGGGTGCTGACGCACTCGCTGCTCGGTTGCTTCTGCTACGGCGCGTTCGTCGCCAAGATGCTGCTCTTGACCCGAAACGGGCTGCCGCGCTGGGCGATCCCGATCGCGGGCGGCTTGGTCCTCACCGGTGTCACGGGCCTCTGGCTCACGTCCGCGCTCTGGTTCTTCCAGCACAACGGCCTCACCCTCTGATCGGAGACCCATGACCAACGAATCGGCGCTGACCCGCCGCGGCGTCGTCGCGACCGGAGCCGTCGTCGCGGCGGCGGCACTGGCCGCGTGCGCCACCTACGGCAAGGAAGACGCTTCTCCCGCAAACAGTTCCGCGCCGGACTCCGGCCGCCCGGCCGGGAAGGCGCTCGCCAAGACCGTCGACATTCCCGTCGGCGGCGGGGTGATCGTCGGCGACACCGTGGTGACCCAGCCGAGCGCGGGCACCTTCGTCGGCCTGTCCGCGATCTGCACACATGCCGGGTGCACGGTCTCCTCGGTCTCCGGCGGCACCATCAACTGCCCGTGCCACGGCAGCAAGTACCGCCTGGACGGCACGGTCTCCCACGGCCCGGCCCCCAGGGCACTCGCCCCGAAACCCGTTCGGGTGGTGGGCGATTCGGTGATGCTCGGTTAGGCCTCGGCTGGATGGGGCCTCGGCGCACGGCCTAACCCAGGTGCTCGGCCATCCGCCGGTCCATCTCGTCGGGCGGAACGTCCTCGACGTGCGTCGCCACCGTCCAGTGGTGCCCCCACGGGTCCTCGAAGGATCCGCTGCGGTCACCGTAGAACTGGGTGGTCATCGGGTCGAGCTCCTTGGCGCCCGCGGCGAGCGCGGCGTCGAAGGCGGCGTCCGCGTCCGCGACGTAGACGAGCAGGTTGACGGGGGTGCCGCCGACCTGCCGCGGATCGCGGAAGGCCATCTCCTCGGACGGGTCGCCGACCATGACGAGCGAGTTGCCGAACATCAGCTCGCAGTGCGCGACCTTGCCGTCCGGCCCGGCCAGGCGCATCCGCTCCGACGCGCCGAAAACATGCTGGTAGAAATCGATCGCGGCCGCGGCGCCGTCGATCGCGAGCCCCGGCGACACCACGGGGTAGCCGTCCGGAACGGGCTTGACCTCAGCCATGGGAAACCTCCCTCGAGGCGATGTGTCGGACGCTGTGAGCCTAGCGCCGCCACACCGGGCCGCAGGGCGAATCCGCCCTGATCAAGGCCCCGAGACACCCTGCAGCCTGCGCACCTGGGCGGCGGTCAGGTCGCTGAGCACCCCGTCCTCGACCGGCTCCGGCGCGGTCACCGCGACCTGCGCCAGCACGCTGCCGACCTGCACGATCGCCACCGACGAGTGCAGCGTCAGCCCGTCGCTGGTGGTGCGCACCTGAAAGGCGGTGGCCGCGTCGCCGGCCTTCGGCGGCGGGAACCCGCCGATCCGATAGTCGACCGCGATGTCCGTCGCGTCGGCGCCGGAGTAGTGGGTGCAGCGGCGCAGGGTCGCCTGCAACTCCGAAAAGGCGGCTGCCACCGCGTCATTCGGGTAGCTCGCCGCGTCGATATCGATGCTGGCGAAGTTCGGGCCCGTGTACTGGACCGATGCCGTGGCGAGCGCGCCCGCGCGCTGCGTGCCCACCGGCGTGAGAACCTTCGCGCACTCCGCCGGGGTGGTCGGCGCGGACTGGCCGCCGAGCGGCGTCTCGGCTCGCGCGGGCAGCGCGGTGAAGTTCGGCGGCAGATTCGCACTGGTCAGCAGCTGATCGCGCAGCCTGGCGGCATCGGCGACCGGCGGATCGGTCACCGGCGCGGCGGTCGCGGCGGGTCCGAGCGCGGGCAGTTCCGGCGTTTCGGGGGCGGCCGGTTCCGACGATCCGC
>NZ_BAGH01000141.1 GCF_000308715.1 Nocardia tenerifensis NBRC 101015 | reverse complement strand
GAACGCCGATGCGGGACTGTACGAACTGGCGGCGGCCGATCGGCTGGAGTTCTGGGCCGAGCAGGCGCGCAGGCTGTACTGGGAGCAGCCTTGGTCGCAGGTTCTGGACTGGAGCGCCGCGCCGGTCGCACGGTGGTTCGTCGGCGGCACGCTCAATGTCGCCTACAACTGCGTCGACCGGCACGTGCTCGACGGGCACGGTGACCAGATCGCCATTCACTGGGAAGGCGAGCCCGGCGACTCACGCGACATCACCTACAGCGAACTTCGCGACGAGGTCTCGAGGGCGGCCAACTATCTGACCGAGCTCGGGTTGCGGGCGGGTGATCGGGTCGCCATCTACCTGCCGATGGTGCCCGAGGCCATTGTGTCGATGCTCGCCTGCGCCCGGCTCGGTCTGACCCACTCGGTGGTGTTCGCCGGCTTCTCCCCCACCGCCCTGCGCCAGCGGGTGGACGACGCGGGGGCGCGGCTGGTGATCACCACCGACGGGCAGTGGCGGCGCGGGGCGGCGGCGCCGCTCAAGGCGGCCGTCGACGAGGCGCTCGGCGCGGCGCACTCGACTGTGGAACACGTACTGGTGGTGCGGCGCACGGGGATCGAGGTGCCGTGGACGGAGGGCCGCGACCTGTGGTGGCACGACACCGTCACCGACGCCTCGCCCGAACACGAGGCGCAGGCGTTCGACGCGGAACATCCGCTGTTCATCCTCTACACCTCCGGCACGACCGGAAAGCCCAAGGGCATCCTGCACACCTCCGGCGGGTACCTCACCCAGGCCGCCTACACCCACCACAACGTCTTCGATCACCAAGCGGGACAGGACGTTTACTGGTGCACCGCCGACATCGGCTGGGTCACCGGGCACAGCTACATCGTCTACGGACCGCTCGCCAACCGGGCCACCCAGGTGGTCTACGAGGGCACGCCCAACTCGCCGGACGAGCACCGGCACTTCCGGATCATCGAGAAGTACGGGGTGAGCATCTATTACACGGCCCCGACGCTGGTGCGGACGTTCATGAAGTGGGGCAGGGAGATTCCCGACGCGCACGACCTGTCCTCGCTGCGGCTGCTCGGCAGCGTGGGCGAGCCGATCAATCCCGAGGCGTGGCGCTGGTACCGAGAAGTCATCGGCGGCAACCGGACTCCGATCGTGGACACGTGGTGGCAGACCGAGACCGGCGCCATCATGATCTCCCCGCTGCCCGGCGTCACCGCCACCAAGCCCGGCGCGGCGATGGCTCCGCTGCCCGGCATCTCGGCCAAGGTGGTAGACGACGACGGTACCGAACTCGACCGTGGCAGCGCGGGTTTGCTGGTGCTCGATCAGCCGTGGCCGTCGATGCTGCGCGGCATCTGGGGTGACCCGCAGCGTTTCCGGGAGACCTACTGGGACCGGTTCGCCTCCGCCGGTTGGTATTTCGCGGGCGACGGCGCGAAGCTCGACGACGACGGCGACCTGTGGGTACTCGGCCGGGTGGACGACGTGATGAACGTGTCCGGCCACCGGATCTCCACGGCCGAGGTCGAATCCGCGCTCGTCGGGCACGCCGCGGTCGCCGAGGCCGCGGTCGTCGGGGCGAGCGACGCCACCACCGGGCAGGCCATCGTCGCGTTCGTCATCCTCACCGCGGGCGCGGCGACCACCGGCGATCCCCTGGTGGCCGAGCTGAAATCGGCTGTGTCGCAGGAGATCAGCCCGATCGCGCGGCCGCGCGAGATCCATCTCGTGCCGGAGCTGCCGAAGACCCGCAGCGGCAAGATCATGCGCAGACTGCTTCGCGACGTGGCGGAAGGTCGCGAGCTCGGCGATACCTCTACCTTGGTCGACCCCAAGGTCTTCGAGGCCATCGCCCGGGGGTAGCCCCCGCCCCGCGACGGACCCGGCCACCGAAATGGCGATGAGGGGACGGGTCCGTCGCACCGGGTGTCGTGGTGCGCGATGACCGATCTCGCGGCACCCGCGTTGGCTAGAATCACGGTGTGCGAGTCGCCGTGCTTCGCCTCTGCGCCGTTCTCGGCGCCCTCCTGCTGACCGCCGCCTGCCT
>NZ_BAGH01000142.1 GCF_000308715.1 Nocardia tenerifensis NBRC 101015 | reverse complement strand
CATGGGGCTGCCGCATGTGCTCGTGCGCTTCTACACCAATCCGGACGGACGGGCCGCGCGCGCGACGGCGGTCGCGGTGATCGGGTTGGTCGGGTTGTTCTACCTGTTCCCGGTGCTGCTGGGCGCTTTCGCGCGGCTGTACGTGCCGCAGCTGCTGATCACCGGGACCTCCGACGCCGCCGTGGTGCTGCTGCCCGGCTCGGTGGTCGCCGGGCTGCCGGGGCAGCTGCTGGCCGCGCTGGTCGCCGCGGGCGCGATCGCCGCGTTCCTGTCCACCTCGTCGGGGCTGCTGGTGAGCATCGCGGGCGTGCTCAGCACCGACATGCTGCGCGGGCGGATCCGCGACTTCCGGGCGGCGGCGGTGGTGGCGGGCGCTGTGCCGCTTACCCTTTCGCTCACGGTGGCCTCGCTCGACCTGTCGCGCACGGTCGGTCTGGCGTTCGCGGTGGCCGCCTCGACCCTGTGCCCCCTGCTGGTCCTCGGCATCTGGTGGCGCGGGCTCACCGCGGCGGGCGCGGCCGCGGGCCTGATCGCGGGCGGCCTGGCGGCGGGCACGGCCACCGTGGTGTCGGTGACCGGCGGCCTGTCCGACAGGGTGGCGAACGGCTGGCCCGCCGCGCTGCTCGGCTACCCCGCCGCAATCAGCGTCCCGCTGGCGTTCGCGGCAATGGTGCTGGTGAGCAACGTGACTCAGGGCCCGGGCGCCCGCCGGGTCGGGCGCGTCTTCGTCCGCATGCACGCCCCGGAGCGGCTCGGCATGGGCGCCGACCGGGAACGCAGCCTGCGGTCGAACTGACCGCGAACCGTTCGTCGTGCCACACCGACCGTTCACCGCACAATCGGCCGCCTTCCCGGAGTGACCCACGCCACATCATCGTTTCCTCATGCGGGCCTGGCTACGGTGCTGAGCAAGTAAGCCATGTCACAAGCTAGGACGACCATGACCAGTACAGAGCTCGACGGCAGCGCACCGCGGCGCACGCCGAGTGCAGACGAATTCTTCGAGGTACAGGCCAGCCCGGACTTTCAGGAACTGCGAACGCGCTTGCGCCGCTTCGTTTTCCCGATGACGGCCCTGTTCCTCGTGTGGTACCTCAGCTACGTACTACTCGGCGCCTACGCGCACGACTTCATGGCGCACAAGGTCTTCGGCAACATCAACGTCGGATTGTTGCTCGGTCTCGGCCAGTTCGTCTCCACCTTCGCCATCACCGCGCTCTACGTCCGGTTCGCCAACCGCGAACTGGACCCGCGCGCGGCGGCCATCCGCAGCAAGCTCGAGGGAGGCCGCGCGTGAACCACGTCAGCACCTACGCCGCGGCGGCGACCGTCGGCAACCCGGCGGCCAATATCGCGATCTTCGCGGTGTTCGTCGCGATCACCATGGTCGTGGTCATCCGCGCCAGCCGCAACAACGCCACCGCCGCCGACTTCTTCACCGGCGGCCGCGGCTTCTCCGGCCCGCAGAACGGCATCGCCATCGCGGGCGACTATCTTTCCGCCGCAAGCTTTCTCGGCATCGCCGGGGCCATCGCGGTGTACGGCTACGACGGATTCCTGTACTCCATCGGGTTCTTGGTCGCCTGGCTGGTCGCGCTGCTGCTCGTCGCCGAGATGCTCAGGAACACCGGCAAATTCACCATGGCCGACGTGCTCAGCTTCCGGCTCAAGCAAGGACCGGTGCGCACCGCCGCGGCGTTGACCACCCTCGCGGTGTCGCTGTTCTACCTGCTCGCGCAGATGGCCGGCGCCGGTGGCCTGGTCGCGCTGCTGCTCGACATCTCCGACAAGACCGGGCAGTCCATCGTCATCGCCGTGGTCGGCGTGCTGATGATCGTGTACGTGCTCGTCGGCGGCATGAAGGGCACCACGTGGGTGCAGATCATCAAGGCCGTGCTGCTGATCGCGGGCGCCGCGCTGATGACGGTCATGGTGTTCGCCAAGTTCGGCTTCAACCTCTCCGACATCCTCGGCTCGGCCCAGGAACACGTGACCGGCTCGAAGTCCAAGGCCGTGGCCGCCCGCGACGTGCTCGCGCCCGGCGCGCAGTACGGCGGCAGCTCCACCTCCAAGTTGAACTTCCTCTCGCTCGGTCTGGCGCTGGTGCTCGGCACCGCGGGCCTGCCCCACGTGCTGATGCGCTTCTACACCGTGCCGACCGCCAAGGAGGCGCGCCGATCGGTCGTGTGGGCGATCGGGCTGATCGGCGCGTTCTACCTGTTCACCCTGGTCCTCGGCTACGGCGCCGCCGCGGTCGTCGGGCCGGACCGGATCCTCGCGGCCGCGGGCGGGCAGAACTCCGCGGCGCCGCTGCTCGCGTTCGAGCTCGGCGGCGTGATCCTGCTCGGCGTCATCTCGGCGGTCGCGTTCGCCACCATCCTCGCGGTGGTCGCCGGGCTCACCATCACCGCGGCGACCTCGTTCGCGCACGACATCTACGCCGGAGTCATCAAGCGCGGCAGGGTCGATGACACCAAGCAGGTGCAGGTGTCCCGGATCACCGCCGTGGTGATCGGCGCGATCGCGATCGGCCTCGGCATCCTCGCCAACGGGCAGAACATCGCGTTCCTGGTGGCGCTGGCCTTCGCGGTGGCCGCTGCGGCGAACCTGCCGACGATCCTGTACTCGCTGTTCTGGAAGCGGTTCAACACCACCGGCGCGCTGTTCAGCATGTACGGCGGCCTGATCTCGACCATCGTGCTGATCGTGTTCTCCCCCGCCGTCTCCGGCAACAAGACCGCGATGCTGCCCGGCTCCGATTTCGACTGGTTCCCGCTGTCCAACCCCGGAATCGTCTCCATCCCACTGGCTTTCGTGCTCGGTGTGGTCGGGACGTTCCTCGGCAAGGCCGACGAGAACCCGGCCAAGGCCGCCGAGATGGAGGTCCGCTCGCTCACCGGCGTCGGCGCCGAGAAGGCGGTGGCGC